>NZ_JADKPY010000056.1:0-25163 GCF_015351505.1 Acinetobacter sp. SK-43 | reverse complement strand
AGTGTTCTTAGAGCCTCTTTTTTATATTCAAAGCAATCAAAGGAAATTAAGGTAAATCTACAGTTTTATTGTGATCTAAAAATAGGCAACCATTTACGGTCGTTTCAAAAATAAAACGATCTGTTATATTTTTTGGTCTACTAATAAAAAATAAGCCGTTATACACTACATTCAATCCAAGATAACACCCAAAGAAAGAGGAATAACAACATGAGTAACTTTTTAAACAGCATCAAAGCTCGTCGTACGATTTATGCAATTGGCAAAAACGTGACAGTAGATCAAGCGAAAATTGAAGAAACGATTCGCGAAGCAGTAAAACAAAGCCCTTCAGCATTTAACTCACAAACATCTCGAGTTGTGACGCTTTATGGTGAATCACATACAAATTTCTGGAACATCGTTCGTGAGACTTTACGTAAAATCGTACCAGCTGAAGCATTTGAAGGCACAAATCAAAAAATTGATAGCTTCTCAGCAGGTTTCGGGACTGCATTATTTTATGAAGATCAAGATGTTGTAAAAGGTTTACAAGAACAGTTTGCTTTATATGCTGATAATTTCCCAGTATGGTCTGAACATTCAAGTGCGATTGCTCAGTTTGCAACTTGGACGGCGCTTTCTGAAATTGGTATCGGTGCATCATTACAGCACTATAATCCGATTGTAGATGCGGAAGTTGCTGAGACTTATGATATTCCTGCAAATTGGAAATTACGTGCTCAGTTAGTATTTGGTTCAATTGAAGCGCCAGCAGGCGATAAACCATTTATGGATGACGCTGCACGTTTCAAAACTTTTAACTAAGTTTTCAAGATTATAAAAAAAAGAGCACTTTCAAGTGCTCTTTTTTGTTTTGAAGTAATGGGTTCGTCTAAAGTTCTATTTTTTATATCACCAAAAAAGATGTATATCTAATAAAAGCCGAATTGTAAGCACGGTCGGTTTGGTTTATTGTCATAAAATAGTCACAATCTCGTAGCATAGTGCATACGGTTTCATAAATAGTTTATATCGAGAAGAGTCTAATGTCTTTAAGAGTTGGTGTTGCTGCTTTAGGTTTATTTTTAAGTGGTTCAGTTTTTTCAGCAGTTACAATCACTGCACCAGAAGAAATTGTCATTCTTGCTGTAAACGGTCAAGAAGTAAATAATGGTCTTCTCGCATCAAAAAAGAATAACTATCAAGTTGATCCTGGTAATTTGACGGTCAATGTACGCTATCGTGAATATTTTGAGCATTTAAATGGTGAGCATGACATCGTTAAATCTGGCGTTGTAACTTTACAAGCTACAGAACTTAAGGATAACCAGTCTTATGTACTTGGATTAGTGAATGCGCCTAAAAGTTTTGAAGCTGCAAAGAAATACGCTGAACAACCAACAGTTGCTTTGTATGATCAAAACAAAAAATTAGTTGTGCAGCAAACAGGTGCGAATAATGAAGCTCAACCATGGTTCACTGGTAGTAATTTAATTAGTCGTACTCTAGATTTAACTAGTAAGAATAAAAATAATGCAGTAAATCAACCAGCACCAGTTTATGGTGCAGCAGCAACTAATCAAGTTATCGAAGCACCGATTGCAACTGTTGCGAGTACAAATTCGATCAAATCCACAGATCAGCAATTGGTTGATTTGTGGCAGAAAGCCTCTAAAGCTGAACGACAAAAGTTTATGGCTTGGTTAGCAGGTCAAACTAATTAACTTTTTAGTATCTGTTTAAAAAACCGATGTTATCATCGGTTTTTTATTGGCTCATGATTATTAAAATGTATTTAGATATAAGAAAAGCAAGAGTTGAAGATATAGATCGTTTGGTTGAAGTAATTAATGTGGCTTATCGAAATCAATTTGGTCGAAGTTGGACAACAGAAAAAGACTACGTAAAGGGTGCACGTATATCTAAGCAGCAATTAATTTCTGATCTTAACAATAAAAATTTTGAGTTGTATATAGCCCAATTTGAAGAAAAAATAATTGCTTGCATTGGACTGACCCTTATGTGTGAATTTGTAGAAATAGGGACATTTGCAATTGATCCTGATCTACAAAATTTAGGCATAGGGCATCGAATGTTGAGTTTTGCTGAAAAATATATACGTGACACTTATACCGATGTTTTGAATATTAATCTTTATGTACTTAGTGTACGTAAAGAACTTATTGAATATTATGAACGTAGAGGATTTAATCGCACTGGTGTTGTTGATGATTATCCAATAACTGCGGAGGTAGGAATACCATCAGTCCCAGTAAGTCTAGTTGAAATGACTAAAAGAATTAGGTGATTGGTTTGTGTATGTAAAGTAATTTAATTGTAATTACGTTATGTGAAAAAAGAGGAAGTATGAACTTCCTCTTTTAATATTGATTAGTTAATTACCTAACCAAATAAAATATCCCAAAAGCATTAAAGGCCATGCGATAAAAGGGCTAAATAACCATTTCCATAACCAAAATCTAGGTACAAATCCTACACCATGAATAAAACCACCTGAAATCCCAATCATGACTAACATGAGTATGCTGTGATTATAGTGACCATTTTCATCTAGCATGAGTGCAGGATGGACTAATAAAATTGCAGCAAGAGGCAATGCCAACAAAAATGAAACGGTCATTGCAACAATTTGCGCTTTACTATTCTTTGGTGTTGACATCACTTGAGCCATTTTATTATTCCTCATCTAAGTCTTGGTGATGTTCAATATAGAGTGCACTAAGTACCCCAGCAAAACATGCCATCAAAACGCCTAGAATCCATGCAAAATACCACATTTCACATCTCCTGATTAATACAAACTATGAGAGTTTTCTTCAATATGTTTGTTGGTGATGACACCCCACATTTTGTAGTAAGACCAAGAGGTATAGATCAAAATGATAGGTACGAAAATACAAGCAGCTACTGTCATCACACCCAGTGTTTTATGACTAGAAACAGCATCCCACATGGTTAAGCTTGATGTTGGATCAATACTTGACGGTAACAAGAATGGGAACAATGAAAAACCTGCTGTTAAAATTGCACCAACAATCATGAGGCTTGTACCTGTAAAACTAGCTGCTGCTTTATGTTTTGCTGCGCTAATAATGACCAGTAAGGCTCCAAGAATTGCTGCAATAGGTGCTGCCATCGTGATTGGGTAAGTTGAATAATTATTTAACCAACCATGATTGGCATTTGTAACTACATCTTTTGCAAGTGGGTTTAATGCCGCATTTGTATCTACTGCCACTGCATAACTATAGCCTGAGATATTTCCAAAGAATAACCATGCACCTGCAGCCAAAAAGCATACTAGGAATACAATTGCCATGATTTGAGTTGCTTTGGCTGAGCGATTATGGAGATCACCATCTGTGCGCAACATTAACCATGCGCCACCATGTGCAGACAGCATACTTAAACTCACCAAACCACAAATAAGTGCAAATGGATTCAATAATGCAAAGAAACTACCTGTATATTGAGAACGTAGAGTTTCATCTAGTGTGAATGGTACACCTAAGAATAAATTACCAAATGCAACGCCAAATACCAGAGCAGGAACAGCGCCACCAATACAAAGTCCCCAATCCCAAGAGTTACGCCATTGGGTATTTTCTAGCTTGGAGCGATAATCAAATCCAACTGGTCTAAGGAACAAGGCAAAAAGTACTAATAATAGAGCCCAATACATTCCTGAGAATGCAACTGCATATACCATCGGCCATGCAGCAAAGAGCGCACCACCTGCGGTAATAAACCAAACCTGATTGCCATCCCAGTGTGGCGCAATCGTATTGATCGCAGCACGACGTTCTGAATCAGTTTTTCCTACAAATGGCATTAATGCCATAGAGCCCATATCGAAACCATCGGTGAGGGCAAAGCCAATGAGTAGTACACCAACTAAAACCCACCAAATAATTTTTAGGAGTTCATATTCGATCATGATTGAGCCTCCTTAGTGTTTGCAGCTAGTTTCTCAAAGTGATATTTACCAGTATGCAAAGAACTTGGACCTAAACGTGCAAATTTGATCATTAAGTACATCTCGATAATGAGCAATACAGTATAGAAAGCAGCTAGGGCGATAATTGAACCCCATATATCACCAGCACTCACACTAGAAGCAGAAAGATGTGTAGGTAAGATTTCACCAATTGACCACGGTTGACGACCACCTTCTGCGACATACCAACCCGTTTGTGCTGCAATCCAAGGTAGTGGTAAAGCAAACAAGGCAAATTTAAGTAACCAAGGTTTATTCTCTGCATTACGTTTAGCCACAGCCCAAGTTGCAAGAATGAAGAGCAAGAGCATTAGGAAGCCTGAAGCAACCATTGCACGGAATGAGAAGAACAGTGCTGCTACGTTTGGAATAGTGTCTTTTGTTGCAGCCTGAATATGAGCTTCAGTTGCATCAACTACGTTTGGTGTATATTTTTTCAATAATAGACCGTAGCCAAGATCTTTTTGATTTTGCTCAAAAGACGCTAGCAATTCTGGAGAGCGATCACCAGCACGTAATTTTTCCAACTCGCTGTAAGCAACCATACCATTACGGATACGGACTTCATGTTCTTTCATGAGGTCATGTAAGCCTGTAACCTGTTTATCCGTAGAACGAGTCGCAATGATACCCATCACATACGGGATTTTAATTGCATAGTCTGTACGCATCTCTGCTTGGTTCGGGATACCAAATAGAGTGAAAGCAGCAGGTGCAGGTTCTGTATGCCATTCAGCCTCAATCGCTGCGAGTTTAGTTTTTTGAACGTCACCCAACTCATAGCCTGACTCATCACCAAGTAAGATGACTGAGAGTGTAGATGCTAGACCGAAGATCGCAGCAATAGCGAATGAACGACGTGCAAATGGTAAATCACGTTTCTTTAATAAGTAATAGCTTGAGATTGCCAATACAAAGATTGCGCCAGTGACATAACCAGCAGAAACAGTATGTACAAATTTTACTTGAGCAACTGGGTTGAAAATCAAAGCGCCGAAATCAACCAATTCCATACGCATGGTTTCGTAGTTAAACGCTGCACCAACAGGATTTTGCATCCAACCATTTGCGATCAGAATCCACAGCGCAGACATATTTGAACCGATCGCCACTAACCAAGTTACACCTAAATGCTGGACTTTAGATAAACGATCCCATCCAAAGAAAAACAGACCAATAAATGTAGATTCAAGAAAGAAAGCCATTAGGCCTTCGATGGCAAGTGGTGCACCAAAAATGTCACCTACATAGTGAGAGTAATATGCCCAGTTCGTACCAAACTGAAACTCCATTGTTAAACCAGTGGTAACACCTAAGGCAAAGTTAATCCCGAAGAGTTTTCCCCAGAATTTGGTCATATCTTTATAAATCTCTTTGCCTGAAATCACATATGTGGTTTCCATAATGGCAAGAATAAACGCAAGACCTAAAGTTAGAGGGACGAAAAGAAAGTGATACATTGCGGTCATTGCGAATTGGAACCGCGAAAGATCGACCACGCTTTCAGAAATCATCAACGTGTCTCCTGATTGTTGGACATGTCGCCAGCAATACGCTCAGCGACTTCATTGTTAAAATCTTTGGGAATTGTTGGGGCATCAAACCAGATGTTTTTAATCACAAGCAAAATCACAACTTTAATAATAAGAATGATTGTGATTTCACGGATTAATTTCCGATTAGGATCTTGAGAACTCGTGTTCATAGAACTTAGCCTCATATTTAAAAGATATAAAACATTATTAAATAAAATTTATTAAAAATAAACCTTTAGAATAGTTTAAATAAAAATAAACAATAAAAATTATCAAAAACAAATATTTATGTGTATTGTTGATTAATTTTAATTCTAATTATTATCCAACTAAATTAATTGGTTTTTATTATTTTAAACTTGATTAAAACAGTTGTGATTTAATAATATTATTCCGATTAAAAAGGTTTGATTTAATGTGAATTAATTTAATCTAAAACCAAGTAAAACAGTATGATAATAAAATATCTAGTATTTACATATGCTTATAAAGTCACTTACATAAATAAATAAAATTAATGATTAAACAGTACTAAAACCTAGTGTAATTGTAGAGTTTATTGTTGAAATTGTGATGCAATTCGCTATATGCGCTTTTAGCTAAAGTAGAGTGATAGGAGGGCTGATCTAAATGACAAATATTGTTACTCTTTTTGTAACTGTTTGTAATTTTTGATCGTTTGGTGAGCGTTTTGCTTTTGATAAGAATGAAAAATTAATCAGGCGTAAAAAGTTTGTTCGAAATAGATATTTTTTTTGCCAAATAATGAGAGTTGGATCTTCGGCTAATGAGTAGAACCTGAGACTGTAACTCCAGTTCACCGTATTCTGGCTCAACCTGAACATAATAAAGTTGTCCAAATTCATCTCTTACACGCGCTTGTGCTGAAAAACCAGGACGCGCGTTCCCTGTTGAAATGGTTGCTAAGCGACCAACAAGATTTGAATGAGTGTGGGTAACCTTGGGTTTAATGACCTGATCCAGACAGTGAATCATAAAAACGGTAAAGAATATGTCGATGACTAAAGCTGGAATGAATAAATAGTAAGGTGAAATAAAATAGTGTTGAAGTGCAAAAAAGGATAGTTCAAGAAAGTAGCCGGCAAAACTAAAGTTAATCAGTAAGAACACGACGATTAAATATTTTGAGAATTTAACATCTAAAAGAGGTGAGTTCAGTAACCATTCTGGTGTTAGTTTCTTAACTAAAGAACTTGGACGTAAACCTACAAAAATCCCAATAGTTTCCGCTATGCTGAGAAAAATCAAAGCCACAACACTCATGTGAAATGGCATCAGATAATAATTTAGAAAAAACTCAGTCATAGCAGAAGTCTTATAGCGTATTAATCAATATAAATACCACCATCAGAGTGGACTTCCAAATTTACCTTCTGAAGATGTTCACCTAGGCATGGACCTGAAATACATTCGCCAGTTTCAACTGAAAATAAAGCTCCATGGGTTGAGCATTGAATGTATTCACGATCTTGATCCAAGAATTGATTTTCTAAGTATTCCAGTTCAGTTTGTAAGTGAGGACAAATGTTTTGATATGCATAAAAACTTCCATCTTTTTGTGTAATAAAAATGGTTGTTCCCTTCATGGTGTCAAATGTACGTGACTCACGTTCTGGGACTTCCTCAGTCATGCAAATTTTTTCCATCTTAAGCACATTCCTGTTGAGCATTTTTAAATTGTTCAAAAAGTTTAGCGTAGTTTTCTACACTTAAACGAGGACCAAATTGAGCGACAACTTCACTTGATATCAAGATTGCGAGCTGTGCAGCTGCATCCAGTGAAAGTCCAGCGTTAATTGCATATAAAAACGCACCCGCAAAGGCATCACCAGCACCATTTGTGTCTACAGCATTCACATGGCGACCTGCAACATGAAATTGATTTGCAGGATCAATAATGACTGCGCCATTTGCCCCTTGAGTAATCACGATATGTTGGTTGTTAGATTTTAAAACCTCAATTGCTGCATCGAGCGTTTCAGTATTCGTGAACATAAGTGCTTCTTGTTCATTACAGAATAATAAATCTACACCATCATCCATTAACTCTTCGAGACCTTGACGTGCATATTGCACCATCGCAGGATCTGAAAGAGAAAGGGCGATTTTAACACCATGTTCTTTAGCAAGAGCACGAGCTTGTTTGACAGCAGCTCTTGCTGTGTCGCTCGTAGATAAATAACCTTCGATATATAGCCATTTAGCAGTTTTTAATGGTTCGAAATCTATTTGCTCAGCAGTCAATTCTGCTGTGATGCCGAGAAAAGTGTGCATTGTACGTTCAGAATCAGGGCTAATCAGTACCATACAGGTACCTGTAACACCGTTGCTGATTGATTTGCTCGTTGTGCTAATCCCAGCTTCATTTAGTCCATTCAAATAAATAGAACCTAATTCATCGTTACCTACACGGCAGCCATAAAAAGCTGAACCACCTAATGCACTGAAAGCTACAGTTGTATTTGCTGCAGAACCACCACTTGCCTGACCTTTATAAGTTTGCGTTTTTTGTAGCTGTTGAAAAAGAGCTGTTTGTGTTTCACCATCGGTCAACTGCATCGTACCTTTTTGTAAAGCATGTTCTGTTAAGAACTCATACGAAACTTTAAATTCTTGGTCAATGAGTGCATTACCAATTGAAAAAAGATCAACAGTTGCCATGTTTGTCATCACAGTTAAAAATCAAAACATAAAGTTTACACGAATGCTCAAGATTACAGTAGTTTGTTGAAGAAAATTCACTTCTTTTAAGGTGAGCTTTCCATGCTTATTATTTTTAATGTTCAAGGACTGGAATTAAAAAATATCAGACATCAATTTTGTGTCACTCGCTGCATTTTTCTACAAAAACATAGTAATTTACATGGATATCTGTAGGGATTGTTCGGTAGACTCAGTATCATAAATTGTAATCATTTTATTAGATAATTGGAGAACTCATGACTGTCGATGTTTCTGAAAGCATTAATCAAACTATTCATCCTGCGTTTCAGCTATTACGTCAACACCATGTAGAAGCACTTGATATTCAAGTATCTGAATATAAACACAAAGTGACAGGCGCAATTCATTACCATTTGGCGACTTCTCACGACGAAAATGTCTTTTTAGTTGCGTTTAGAACTCAGCCAATGGATTCCAAAGGCGCTGCACATATTCTTGAACATACTGCATTATGTGGTTCAGAAAAATTTCCTGTACGTGACCCATTCTTTTTAATGATCCGTCGCTCATTAAATACATTTATGAATGCATTTACAGCCGCAGATTGGACAGCATATCCATTTGCCACTCAGAATAAAAAGGATTTCCAAAACTTATTGTCTGTTTATTTGGATGCTACATTTGCTGCAAATTTAAATCCTTTAGATTTTGCGCAAGAGGGTATTCGTATTGAGTTGGAAAATGATCAGGCAGTTTACAAAGGTGTAGTTTTTAATGAAATGAAAGGTGCAATGAGCTCACCTACAGATCAACTTTACCATCAACTAGCTCATCATTTATTCCCTGAAACTACCTATCATTACAACTCTGGTGGTGATCCAAAGGATATTCCTGATCTGACGTATGATCAGTTGGTTGATTTCTACAAAACTCATTATCACCCAAGTAATGCTGTATTTATGACCTTTGGTAATCAAAGTGCTTATGATTTACAAGAGCAATTTGAAACTTTAGCGCTTCATAAGTTTTCTAAAGGTACAACTTTATATTCAAAACCAGAAAAGCGACTCACAGCTCCTCTTGAAGTGATTGAGAATTACGCGGTTGATAGTGAAGATTTGAAAGATAAAACTTATCATGTTTTATCTTGGTTATTGCCTGAAACAAGTGACATTAAATTACGTTTAGGTATGCGTTTGGTTGAAGGTATTCTTCTTGAAAATTCTGCTTCACCATTACGTCACTATTTGGAAACTTGCGGATATGCACAATCAACTGGTCCGTTGATGGGCGTTGATGATAGTAACTTTGAAATGACTTTCTATTGTGGGGTTCAAGGCTCAAATCCAGAGCACGCAAATGAATTCCGTGATGGTGTGTTAAAAGTTTTGAATGATGTTGCTGCCAAACCAGTTGATACGGATTTAGTCGACGCGATATTACATCAAATCGAGTTGCATCAACGTGAAATTAATGGCGATGGAACACCATACGGACTGAGCTTGATCTTAAATGGTTTAGGTAGCGTTATTCACCATAATGATCCTGTTCACGTTTGGGATGTTGATTCTGCGATAGAACAAGTCAAAGAAGAACTCAAAGATCCAATGTGGCTATCTAATCTAATTCAAACGCATTTGTTAGATAATCCACATCGTGTACAAATGACGCTGGTACCAGATGCCACTAAATCAAGCAAAGAGCAACAAGCTGAACAAGCACGTTTAGCTGAAATCACTGCAAATCTAAATGATGAACAGAAGATTGAGATACAAAAGCAAACTGAAGCTTTAAAGCAGCGTCAGGATACACCTGATGATTTAGATTTATTACCAAAAGTTGGTTTGGAAGATATTCCAGCAGAGTTGCAAATTGTACAAGGTCAATTACGTGAGATCATTTCAAATGGATTAGACACTCCATTGAATCTTTATCATGCTGGAACCAATGGTATTTACTATCAACAAGTTTTAATCAAAATCCCAAATGAAATTGTGCAATCGCCATATTTTAATTTGCTTTCAATTTTGATGGGCGAGGTTGGTGCAGGAGAATATGATTATTTAGAACTTCAACAAATTCAAACAGCCGTCAGTGGAGGTTTGGGTATGGGAGCTTCATTACGAAGCAAAGTTGATGATAAAGATCGTATCAGCGCATGGTTAACTTTAACGACCAAATCACTTACTCAAAAATTAGATGCGATTCAATTGTTGAAGTTAGCATTTGAGAAACTAAGATTTGATGAAAAAGATCGAATCATAGAGCTGTTACAACAACGTAAAACTCGCTGGCAGTCTCGTTTATCAGGATCTGGCCATAGTTATGCTATGCAGACTGCTTCACGTCAAATGAGTGCATTGGCACGTCGTGATTATCATAATACGGGTTTAGGTGCATTAAACTGGTTAAGTGATTTAGTGGCTAAAATCGATAATGATGAAGCAGCTTATCAGGCATTAATTGATGAGCTTAAGGCGATTCACCGAAAGCTTTTACAAGCACCAAAACAGTTTTTATTGGTTTGTGAAGAACATCATTCAGATCGTTTAGTGGAAGAAATCCAAAATGTCTGGGATAAGTTAGATGTCAGCAAAGAACCCGTAACATTAACCTCTCTGGACCACGTAGATACAAATTATGATGAAGCTTGGTTAATTCAGTCAAATGTTCAGTTCTGTGCATCCGCTTATCAAGCTGTAGATGTTGCACATGTTGATGCGGCTCCACTTATGGTATTAGCGGCATATTTACGTAATGGCTATTTGCATAGTGCTATTCGTGAAAAAGGTGGGGCGTATGGTGGTGGAGCAAGCTATGATGGTAATGCCTGTGCTTTCCGTTTCTATAGCTATCGTGATCCGCGTTTAGCAGAAACCTTTAGTGATTTTGAAGCGAGTATCCAGTGGCTATTAAAAGCTGAACAAAAAGAACATCAACTTGAAGAAGCAATTCTTGGATTGGTGTCTGGTATGGATAAGCCTGGGTCACCAGCTGGAGAAGCAATAACGGCATGTTATGCATTACTACATGCACGTACACCAAAGTTCCGTAAACTTCTACGTGAACGATTATTGCATGTTACTTTAGCTGATTTACAAAGAGTTGCAAAAGAATATCTATTGGAGCAAAAACCTGTGAGAGCAGTAGTGGCTCCATTTGCTAAACGTGAGGAGTTACAAAACTTAGGTTTTGAAATTCAGCAAGTCAATTAAAAGAAAAAATTGGAGACCGCTATGACGTTCAAAAAAATTGAACGTGCTCAATTGGAGCTAAGTATACTCGCTATACTTTGTTCTTTTGCTGCATCAAACACCTTTGCACAAGTCGCAGAACCTGCCACTCCAGCTACTGTCGAAGCATGTGTTGCATTAAGCTCAAGTGCAGACCGCTTGGCTTGCTATGACAGCATATTTAAAGCTCCAACCGTCATTGAGCCGCAGGTTACAGAACCAATGGTAGCAGCTGCACCTCCCGTTAAATCAAAAGAGTTAGAAAAAAGCTCACCTGAAAGTTTAAAAGATAAAGTGGTTCAAAAAGTCAGTGATTTGAATCTGATTGGCGCTGCTCCGAAATTTGATCCAAATGTATCTTTACTAGATCGACGTTGGGAGTTATCTGAAGAGAGTAAACTGGGTGTTTGGAATATTCGTGCGTATCAGCCTGTTTATTTACTGCCAGTTTTTTGGACAAGTGATAAAAACGAATATCCAGAGAGTCCGAACCCAAATAACACAGTGACAGATAAGCAAAATTTGACTTCTTCTGAAGCTAAATTCCAGATTTCCTTAAAAACCAAAGCTTGGGAAAATATTTTCGGAAATAATGGTGATCTATGGTTGGGTTATACGCAATCATCACGCTGGCAAGTATACAACTCAGAGGAATCTCGTCCATTTCGAGAAACCAACTATGAGCCAGAAGCGAGTTTAATGTTTAGAACAAATTATGAACTTCTAGGGTTAAATGCACGCTTATTGGGTGTGACGCTGAATCACCAATCAAATGGTCGTTCAGATCCATTATCAAGAAGTTGGAATCGAGTTATCTTCAATCTTGGTTTTGAAAAAGATAATTTTGCTTTGATGCTACGTCCTTGGTATCGAATTGAAGAAGATGTTAAAGATGATAACAACCCTGATATTAAAGATTATATTGGGCGCGGAGATTTGACAGCTTTCTATCGACACAAGGAAAATGATTTTTCGCTCATGTTGCGCCATTCACTTAAGGGTGGTGATAAGTCACATGGGGCTGTGCAGTTTGATTGGGCATTTCCAATCAAAGGTAAGTTACGTGGTCATCTACAACTGTTTGATGGCTATGGTGAGAGCTTGATCGACTATAATCATCGAGCAACATATGTCGGACTAGGCGTTTCTTTGATGAACTGGTACTAAATGAGTTTAGACATTCCTGATCCATTATTGCAGCTTGAGGCAAATTGTGGGGTTTTTGCAGTATGGTTGATTCTAAAGCAATATCAATCAAATATTGATATTGCTGAGCTTATTCAATTATGTCGGCATGATTACAACGAAGGAACCTTTACAATTGCTTTGGCTGTGGCATTGAAAAAGTTAGGATTTGAAGTCTCATTCTATACCGCTCCTGACCCTGATATTGATGAAATTGAAAAGCAAATTTACTTAGAGGCGAAGCAACTTCAGATCCCAATTAGACCTGCTTTGATGTATGAGGAGATTCAGCAAGCCTATGAAGATGGCAAATTCGTTATTGTGTTTTATGACACATTAGATGGGGCGGGAAATCAGTCGTTGATCTATTCTATTGATGAGCAAGAAATTAGTTTTTGTGATCATTTTGAGGTTATGTCAAAGGCTGTATTCGAGCAACAATACCAAGCTGATGAAATTTGTCAGCAAGCTATCGTGGTCGAGCAGCCTTTAAACTTCTATCCAATCTGAATATTTGCATTTGCATGTTTCAAGCGGCTCTTTTTAGGTGTTGCTATGAGATATGCAAGGGTGAGTGGACCTAGTCGTCCCGTATACATAAGCAAGCTTAATACAAATAAACTACCGTCATTTAATTCGCCTGTCACACCACGAGAAAGTCCAACCGTACAAGCAGCTGAGACGACTTCAAACATCAAATCTAAAACATCTAATTTTGGTTCAAGCAGAAAAAGCGTAAAACATCCGATAAATACTAACATGCCTGTAATCGCAGCTACGGCTAAAGCTTTATAGGTCGTTTCATGAGAAACTGAGTGATTAAAAATACGAATTTCTTCGTTACGCCGTAAAAATGAAACAACAGTAAGTAATAAGATCACAAATGTTCCAACTTTTATACCGCCTGCCGTACTTAAAGAACCACCACCAATAAACATCAATAGCATAGTAAGTAGCGCGGTACTATGCTCCATTGCACTGGTATCGATGGTATTAAAACCTGATGAACGAGGAACAGTAGCCTGAAACCAAGAGTTCATCGCTTGTTCACCTAATGTCATTGGACCAAGTGTTAATGGGTTATTTGATTCTAAAAGCCAAATAAGAATAAAAGCGATAAGATTTAAAATAAGGATAGTGCTTAGTATAAGTTTGCTATTCGGTGTTAATTTACTCCATTTCTTATTCTGTTTTACATCAATTAGTACTAGAAAGCCGATACCACCCAGCGTATAAAGCATACTAATGGTTAAGCAGATCAAATAATGACTTTGAAAGTTGATTAAACTATTGTCAAATAAAGAAAAGCCTGCATTGTTGAAAGCTGAAATACTGTAGAAAATCGAATAATACAATCCTCGCCCGACACCATACATTGGAATAAATGATGTACTCAGGATGATTACACCAATCAATTCAAATAATAAGGTATAAAGTACAACGCCTTTTGCTACGAATGTAACTTTAGATAAGCTTGTTTGCCCTAGGCTGTCTTGAGCCATCATTTGTTGTTTAAGACCTAATTTGGGTGCCAAACTGAGAGCAGCCAAAATCGCGAAGGTCATAAAACCTAAACCACCAGATTGAATCAATAATAAAATTATAACTTGTCCGAGATGGTTAAATGATTCATTTAAATTCACCACAGATAGACCAGTAATCGTGACCGCTGAAGTTGCAGTAAACAAAGCATCCATCCAGCTTAAGTTTCCTTTGTTTGCAATCGGAAGTTTAAGCAGTAATGTTCCAATAATGATAAAGCTTAAGAACCCAATCGCGAGCAATGTCGGTGGGCTAAGATTAAATATCTTTTGCGAATTTATTTTTATGGTCATTTAGAGGAAGCATCCCGATAATTTTTTTAGATGGGTGAGTAATCCTTCTAATATGAGTACGTCACCTGTTTGTAAGGTGAAACTAGAGTCGATTTCATAAATAATTTGTTCATCACGTTTAAGTAGTAAAAGTTTGATATGAGGTTCTTGTTTGAGAATGCCTGATAGATTTACCTTGTTTAGTTTCTCATGCACAGGCACTTTAATGATGTAATGATCATGATCGAGTGCCATGTAGCGGCTAACCATAGGATAGTTAAGCGCTTGTGCAACTCGAACACCCATGTCTTCTTCAGGATGAATAATTTTAGTAATATTTAAGTGAGAAAGAATTGTGTGATGAGCTTTGGTTTTAGCTTTTACTAAGATTTTTTCTACACCCAAATTTTTGAGGTTTAAAACACACAAAATACTTGCTTCAATATCTTCACCAATTGCAACAACAACGGCATCACAATTTTGAATATTCAATTCTTCTAGTACGTGCTCATCTGTAGCATCAGCAATAACGGCATGAGTGATTTGATCAGCCAAATTTTCCACATTGCGCTTGATCGTATCAATTCCAATAACATCATGATTCAATTTAGTGAGTTCTAATGCAACAGTCGCCCCAAAACTTCCTAAACCAATGACTGCAAACTGTGCCATAACAATCCTTAACTAAATGAAAAAAATATCTTTTTAACTATTTTAAGACGGAATAATTTGAGCGTGTGTAATCATTTGTGTGCAAAGAAAATCAACTTATAAAAATACAATATTCAAAATAAAACCGACATATTTGTCGGTTTTAAATCAGATCAGATTTACTTATTTGAGGAAACGTTTATATCCAATATTATCGCTAATTTCAGCATATGGATATGTGATTTGCTCTAAAGTTTCAATCAGACCATCTGGATTTTGTTTCGCATCAGTTGCCTCTAAACCAACCAAAACACGACCTTCAGCTGCACCATGATTACGATAATGGAATAAAGTGATGTTGTGGGTTGGGCCGAGACGCTCAAGGAAGGTTAATAGTGCTCCAGGTCGCTCAGGGAATTCAACACGGAATAGACGTTCATTTTCAATGTTAGCGTGTCCACCGATCAAATAACGGATGTGAAGTTTAGCTACTTCATCATCAGATAAATCATCTACTTCATATTGCTGTTTGAGCATTTCATGAATTTCATGGCGTTCAGTTTCACCACCTTTCAAGCTAATTCCGACAAACACTTGAGCTTGATTGCTATCACTTGCACGATAGTTGAACTCAGTAATGTTGCGTCCTTGCAATGAACGGCAGAAATTCAAAAAAGCACCTTTCTGTTCTGGAATCGTAACAGCGTAAATTGCTTCACGACGTTCACCGAGTTCGGTGCGCTCAGCAATATAGCGTAAGCGATCAAAGTTCATGTTCGCGCCACACACAATTGAAACCATGTTCTTATTATTTAATTGGTGTTCAGCTACATACTTTTTGATACCAGCTAATGCCATTGCACCAGATGGTTCAACAATACTACGGTTTTCATCAAAAGTATCTTTAATGGCAGCGCAAATTTCATCTGTATTTACTGTCACGATATCAGGTTCTACGATAGGTCCTGAATTATCAGATTTGCGTAGACGAACCATTTCGAAAGGTAATTCGCCTATTTGTGCTACTGCTGTACCATCCGCAAATAAGCCAACATGAGGTAGAATTACACGTTCATTTGATTCTAGTGCTGCTTTTAAACAAGCTGATTCTTCGTATTCAACACCAACAACTTTAACATGTGGTGCAACTTCACCTAGATATGCTGCAACTCCAGCAATCAAGCCACCACCACCAACAGCAACAAAAACATATTCAACATCACGCCATTGACGCAATATTTCATTTGCTATGGTTCCTTGACCTGCAATGACCAATTCATCATCGTAAGGTGGAATGAAAACTAAACCTTCATCTTCTGCGCGTTGTTTGGCATATTTGTTCGCAACATCAAAGCTATCGCCGTGTAAAACGACCTGACCACCAAGATTTTTTACAGCCTGAACTTTAATATCAGGTGTTGTACTAGGCATAACAATGATCGCATGAATCCCTAGTTTTTTTCCTGACAGAGCAACACCTTGAGCATGATTACCCGCAGATGCGCAGATAACACCACGATCCAATTGATCTTTTGGTAATTGACTAATTCTGTTATAAGCACCGCGTAATTTGAAAGAGAATACAGGCTGTAAATCTTCACGTTTAAATCGAATATTATTATTAATTTTTTGACTAATTCGTGGAGCTGCTTCAAGCGGTGTTTCAATCGCAACATCATAAACCGTTGCTTGTAAAATTTGTCGTACCACACGAGACAGCATGTTCATCTTCCCTATAACAGTTTAAAATAGTCAGTCATTGTAGCAAACCCCTGTGCATTTGCGCTGTTTTCTTGCAGCAAATGTCAAAATAGTTGAGTGAAGTCATGAGTCTATATGCAACCCAAGATGAAAAAAAACAAGCTGCGGCAAAAGCAGCTTTAAAGCATTTGCCTAAAGGCGGCATTTTGGGCGTAGGAACAGGAAGTACCGTTAATTTTTTAATTGATTTATTACCTGAATTGCAATTAGAAGCTGCAGTTGCGAGTTCAAATGCGACAGCAGAGCGCTTAAAAAAACTTGGCATCGAAGTTGTAGATATGAATTCAGTAGGTGGTCTAGATGCTTATGTTGATGGTGCAGATGAAATTGATCGTCATATGCACATGATCAAAGGTGGCGGTGCTGCTTTAACTCGTGAGAAAATTGTTGCTTCAATTGCGAAAAAATTTGTATGTATTGTTGATGACTCAAAGTGGGTTGAGCAATTAGGTCGTGATTTTCCTTTACCTGTTGAAGTCATTCCGATGGCGCGATCAGCTGTTGCACGTAAAATTGTAGCTTTAGGCGGTGATCCTGTTTATCGTGAAGGTGTTGTGACAGATAACGGAAACGTAATTTTGGATGTTTATAACTTAAATATTTTAAATGCGATTGAGTTAGAGAAAGCACTCAATAATATTCCTGGTGTTGTTACAAATGGAATTTTTGCTTTAAATGCAGCTTCTATTGCAATCGTAGCTACCAATAATGGTATCGAAGAACGTACTGCACAATAATAATGCAATCTGTAAAATCAGACGAGAAACTACCAGAAATTAAAATGGTTCGACACGCAAGAGCTAAGAATTTACGCCTGCGTGTGTATCCAACTGGAATTCGTCTGACCGTGCCTTTATTTTGTTCACAGCGACAAATTCAGATGTTTCTCAATCAATCAGAACAATGGTTGATTGAGACATGGGAAAAACAACAAAAGCAAAATCCCAAGTATTCAGAATTTCCTGAACACTTACAATTGTTTTATCATTCAAAACCATTTTCTGTAATTCAACAATCTCAACGTATGATTTTTAAATTTGATTGGGAAAATAACATATTGCATGTTAAAAATGATCAGATTGAAAGAGCACTACAATCTGCTGTTTTATCTTACAGTAAAGAATTTTTACCCATATTCCTAAATGAGATCAGTAGAGAAATTGGGTTGAGTTTTAGGGACTGTTCAATTCGAAAACCAAAAACACGATGGGGTAGTTGTAGTTCGCAGCATGACATCATGCTAAATGCGGGTCTAGTACTTATGCCTGAATATTTAGTTCGATCTGTATGTATACATGAATTGGTTCATACGGTTCACTTTGACCATAGTGCAGTTTTTTGGGCTGAAGTTGAAAAACATGACCCAAATTATTTGGAGAACCGCAGGCAACTGAAAAATAATCAATTACCTGCGTGGTGGTATGTTAAATAAACTTACATTCAAGTTGTGTTTTTGATAATTGATCAGGTGCCTTTCGCACATCTAAACCATAACTAGCACTTTGAACTTGATTTTCCTTAATTTTTACTTGAAGGAAAGCATATTCTAATGAAACATTATTTGGTTCAGTTGAGCTACTATTTAGAATATATTCTCTTGTCGTTTTGTTGACTTGTAAAAGATTATCTGTACTGTCTGCATCAAGTACTGAACGATAAATTTGAGTTCCTTTGATAAGTTCAACCGCACCATTAGCACGTATATTGAGTGTGCAGTTATTCGTATTGTCTTTATAACTACCAATTAAATATTCAATAGATGGCAAGTTGGGGTTTAGATTGTTAACGCCAGTTATTCCTTGTTTGCAGGCAAATAATGACCCATTACAAGTCTCAGTACTATCTATGAAACCAACAGCTCGGCGATAGTCTCCAGCACCAGACACTCTGAATACTTGTGAGGAGTTAAATCTAGGTTCCTCACCAGCATACAATTTATCCTCTAATTGACGATAGCCATCAGGATTAACAGTCGCTTGTTGGTAATTGTTTGCAAGTTTCAAAACCGCTTGTTTTAAAGAAGATGCGAATAAATTTCTGGTGTTCTCTTGATTCTTGGCAATATCAATAAGATTGTTTTTTGCAGGATCAACATTATCGGGTGGGGTTACCACTAATGTTTTTAAGACACTATTGTCACCGCGAATAAGTTTTGCATCCAAAAAGCCATCTTTTAAATCCAGTGCAATGTTTTTTGTAAATTCATCATATGAGTTTGTTGGATATACATTCGCCCATTGTTGAATATAACCAAAACTAAAATAAGTGTTTATATATAGTGCAAGTCGAGAAATAATATCCTGTTGTGTGAACACATTAAGTTGGTTAGATGTATTTAAGTTAGGAAAGTCATTGCGGTGAAATGCTCTGAGAAGTGCTGTGTTTACATCTTGAGTGGCTAAAGATAAATGTAGCTCACTAATTTGAGTTGGATCTACTGTCTCATTTGGTAAATGACCAGACCGGATTAACGCACGCTGGTAGATAGCCTCAGAACTTGGATTGATGAAGATTGGTTGTGTTAAATTGCTAGTATCTACTTCGATCAATGCATGTTGTGTAATATTCAACGGTTTGTATAGACCACTTAGAAAATCAAAAACCAAAGAACTAGGTTTTGTTGATAATTCAATTCTATAAAGACGTTTAGTGTTTAAAACTGAAGGTAGTGTAACTGTAAGATTAGATGTCGTGCTCGCTTGTTGCTCTAAGACGAGTGTGTTGTCAAAGTTATCATATAACTTAACGACTACATCACGCATCTCAACCGGAACTTTGATATCGAAATTCTTTGGTTTAGGAACAGTCACTATAGGTGCTGGGTCATTTTTTGCTTCACTTTCACCACTACCACAACCAACCAAGGCTGTACTGATTAGTAAAGTGCTAACACCAAGACATAAAAATTGATTTAATCTTTGTTTTGTTCTCAAAGAAGGCATTCCAGCTCTCCAAAATTCTGCATCCATGAAAATTATTATTTCCGCTTGGGTTTTATTCTATGCGAATATCCTATTCATTCAATAGAAATTCATGATCAATGGTCGTTTGGTATCATTTTTTATAAATTAGATGCTTAAGTTTGACTTGTTCTGTGCAATTAAGCCATCCCATGACAATTATTTAATGATACTTGAATTTAGTTTTCTTATAGAAATCTTCATACGTGGTGCAGACTTATAGATTGAGAAATATGAGTCAAACTGCCATACTAGCCAACAAATTCAAGTATTGAGGTGCTGCACGTGATTTCTGTTGGTATTGTTGGGGGAACTGGATATACAGGCGTTGAATTATTACGTCTTTTATTAAGACATCCGCAAGCCCGAGTTGATGTTTTAACATCACGTACAGAAGCAGGAAAACGTGTAGCTGATATGTTTCCAAGTCTTCGTGGACACACTGAATTAGAGTTTTCTGATCTTGATCTAGATCGTCTCAAACAATGTGATGTTGTTTTTTTTGCAACGCCACACGGTGTAGCAATGCAACATGCTCAAGAATTGATTGATGCTGATACTAAAGTTATTGATCTAGCTGCGGACTTTCGTTTGCAAAATCTTGCTGAATTTGAAAAATGGTATGGCATGCAACACAGCTGTCCAACTGTTTTAACTGAATCGGTTTATGGTTTGACAGAGCTTAATCGTGAAAAAATCAAAAATGCGAGAGTAATTGGTAATCCAGGATGCTACCCGACAACAGTTCAATTGGGTTTGGCTCCGCTTCTAAAAAATGATACAACCCTTATCAATACTCAAAATATCATTATTGATGCGAAATCAGGTGTATCGGGTGCTGGACGAAAAGCAAGTCTTGGCATGATTTATAGTGAAAATGCAGATAACTTCAAAGCATATGGAGTTGCAGGTCACCGACATCATCCAGAGATAGTTGAAGCGCTTGAAAATGTTTCTGGGCAAAAAGGGCAATTCAATCAAATTTTATTTGTGCCACATTTAGTGCCGATGATTCGTGGCATGCTAAGCACTATATATGTAGATTTAACAGCGCAAGGTCAGAAGTTGGATATCCAAGCTCTGTATGAAGATTTTTATAAAAATGAAAGATTTGTTGATGTTATGCCTGCTAATAGTTCACCTGAAACTCGTAGCGTACGCGGAGCGAACGAATTACGTATCGCTTTATATCGTTTGCAAGAAAATAAGCTGATTATACTTGTCGCTCAAGATAACTTGGTTAAAGGTGCCGCTGGTCAAGCGATTCAAAATATGAACTTAATGTTTAATTTTGATGAAGCTGCTGGCTTAGAAGGTATTGGTTTATTACCATAAAAAACGGTTTTGTGCTTCACACACATTTAAATTTCGATTTAAATGTGTGTTTTGATGTAAGTCATAACGATAGAGATGATGATGGATAACGTTGATCCGACTATTTCACCAGATAGTTCCGCTAACAAAAATAACTTTCTCAAAACGAATTTACCTTTAGTGATTGCTGCTACAGTATTAATCGGTGGCAGTTTTATGCTTGGTTATACCGTAGGTCATCGTCAAGGATTAACAGTTGTTGGTTATGATGCAGATGCAGAGCAGTTAGTTGAAGTTGTACAAAAGCAAAAGACTGCTTTAGATTCTGTTAGCAAAAGCTTAAATGCAGCTGTTCAAGAAAGAGATATGGCTGTAGGAAATGCTGATGAGCTGTTTAAAGCGATAAATCAAGCAAATGCTGATAAAACTCAATTTGAAACAATGAATGCAATTTATCGTGAGACATTGAGACAGCGTGGCGGCGTTAGTTTAACAATTCAGAATCTAGCCGTTAAATCACTTCCTGAAAATGCTTATGAGTATCAAATTGATTTAATCCAAGTAAGTCCAAGCAAGCGTCGTGCTGTAGGTACAGTTGAGTTGCGATTGATTAAAGATACAGAAATACTTGTAGTGCCATTAGAAGACAAGAACTTTAATTTTGATGATTTTGAACGATTGACTGGCCGTTGGACAATGCCAAAAGGTTTTGTCCCTCAGTTTATTGAAGTAAGATTATCAAGTGGTGCTACACCTGTGATTAAGAGATTTAGTTGGCAGCGTGGTCAACCAGTAGATGTAAGCTCTGCATTTGTTTCTGAAATTCCACAAGCCGAAGCAAATGCCCAATAATTTAGTAGATCAAGTAACCAATATGCGAAGATATAAACGTCAGATGAGTTTAAGTGAAGTGAAAAGTTCTTTTCAGCAGTCAGGATTAATTGATTGGCACTTAGGTCCACGTTTGAGTGACTCGCATGAGGATCATGAAGGAGAGGTTGTTGTGCAAACAGCTCCTCCTGAATTAAAACGCCCACCTTTATACGCAGTTGTTTTGCTGAATGATGATTACACGCCAATGGACTTTGTCATTGAGATTTTACAAAGTTATTTTGGGATGGATTTTGATCAAGCGAGTCAAGTGATGTTGACCGTTCATTACGAAGGTAAAGGCACTGCGGGCGTATATCCAAGAGATATTGCTGAAACCAAGGCGAATCAGGTAAATAATTATGCTCGATCGCAGGGTCATCCATTACTTTGTCAAATTGAGCCAAAAGCATAATTTTCTATAAATTTAGAATTAAAAAATAGATTTGCTGTCAATTTAAACAGTTGATTGACTTTTATGCTGTTTGTAATTGAATTTTTACAACAATATGCTGTTTTGAATCTTGACCAAGATGCTCAACTAATGCTAACAGTAGATTATGAAGCAAAGAGTATAGTAGCCGCCAAATTTCATTGCGATTACAGCAGCTCAAGCGGATTAAATCCATAATTAGCTCTTTCATGAAAATTCATATATTTCGGAATGGAAGAGCCCAAGAGATAAGGGGGTTACATGCTCAGTCGTCAATTAGAAGTATCGTTACGTTTGGCTGTTAGCATGGCTCGTCAAAAGAGACATGAGTTTTTGACAGTTGAACATTTGTTGCTTGCCTTGCTAGATAATGACTCTGCCGTAAATGCTTTAAAAGCATGTGGTGCAGATATCGTTACTTTGCGTAAAGAATTAGAGGAATATGTAGAGCAACATACCCCAAAACTTGGTGATAATAACGAGCAAGCTCCTCATCCAACAGAGAGCTTTGATCGTATTCTACAAAGAGCGATTTTCCACGTGCAATCGAGTGGTGGTGATCGCACTGTAGAAGGCGCTGATGTACTCGTTGCGATGTATTCTGAACGAGACTCTTTTGCCGTCTATTTATTAAAACGCCATCAAATCAATCGTCTTACTTTAACTCAGTACTTGTCTCATGGAACTCGCAAAGATGAGATTCAAGTTGAAGAAGAAGTGGAAGATATTGAAGGTGAAAATGCAGCCTCTGCGAATGCTGGCCCTTTAGAACAATATACGCTTAATCTTAATATTGAAGCACAAAAGGGTAAAACAGATCCATTAATTGGGCGTGAGAAGGAAATTGAGCGCGCTGCACAAATTTTATGCCGTCGCCGTAAAAACAATCCGCTGTTAGTTGGTGATCCAGGTGTTGGTAAAACATCTATTGCAGAAGGTTTGGCATGGTTGATTGTGAATGGTAAAGCACCAAAACCGCTTGCTAACGCTGAAGTTTATAGCTTAGACATCGGTGCTTTGGTTGCAGGTACAAAGTATCGTGGTGACTTTGAAAAACGTTTAAAACAATTGTTAAATGCTTTGAAAAAGAATCCGAACGCGATTTTATTCATTGATGAAATTCATATGATTATTGGTGCAGGCTCAAGTATGGGTAGCACTATGGATGCATCGAACTTAATCAAACCAGCTTTGGCAAATGGTAGTTTACGTTGTATTGGTTCAACTACTTTCCAAGAATACCGTCAAGTATTTGAAAAAGATCATGCATTATCACGTCGATTCCAAAAAATTGATGTGAATGAGCCGAGTGTGGGTGAAACAATCGAAATACTTCGTGGCTTAAAAAGTAAGTTTGAGGATTTCCATCATGTTGAATACGAAGACAAAGCACTTGTTGCAGCAGTAGAGTTGTCAGCTAAGTTTATTCATGATCGTTTCTTACCAGACAAAGCAATTGACGTAATTGATGAAGCTGGTGCTCAACGTCGTCTTAAAGCTGAAGCTGATGGATCAATGATTTCAGTAGAAAACATTGAAGATATTGTTTCTAAGATTGCGCGTATCCCACCTAAGACTGTTTCTAAAGATGATAAGACTGTTTTAGAGAACTTAGAGCGAGATCTAAAACGCGTTGTATTTGGTCAAGATGAGGCGATTACAGCACTTGCTTCAGCAATTAAATTGTCGCGCGCAGGTTTAAAAGCACCTGATAAACCTGTCGGTAGTTTTGTATTTGCTGGGCCTACAGGTGTAGGTAAAACAGAGGTCACTAAACAACTTGCTAAATTACTAGGTGTTGAGTTAGTACGCTTTGATATGTCTGAATATATGGAGCGTCATGCTGTGTCGCGTTTGATCGGTGCGCCTCCAGGTTATGTTGGTTATGATCAAGGTGGTTTATTGACTGATGCGATTCATAAAAATCCACATTGTGTACTGTTGCTTGACGAAATTGAGAAAGCACATCCAGATGTATTCAACTTGTTATTACAAGTAATGGATCATGGGGCTTTAACAGATAACAATGGTCGTAAGTCTGATTTTAGAAACGTCATTATTGTACTCACGACTAATATCGGTGCAGAAAGTATTTCTCGCGCAAGTATCGGCTTTACAGAGCAAGATCACAGTGCAGACAACCAAGATGCAATGAAACGAGCATTTTCTCCTGAGTTCCGTAACCGTTTAGATGGTGTGATTCAGTTTAAAGCACTTCCTACGACTGTGATTGAATCAGTAGTTGATAAATTCTTAACTGAGTTACAAGCACAGTTGGATGAAAAGCAAGTTGTTCTTGATGTTGATCAAAGTGCACGAGATTGGTTGTCAACCAATGGTTATGACCGTCTCATGGGTGCTCGCCCAATGCAGCGTTTAATTCAAGAGCATCTGAAAAAGCCGCTTGCTGAGATGATCTTGTTCGGAGAGCTTGCTGAGCATGGTGGTAACGTTGCCGTTTCTGTGAAAACTGAAGATGGTAAAGATGTTGGTCTGAAACTAGAGGTATTTGAAGATCATATTAATCCGAGTGCTGAACCTGCTTAATGTTTGAATTATCATTTTCTATAACCCAAATACTCAAAGTGTTTGGGTTATTTTTCATTACAGCTATCGCTGAAATTTTAGGTTGCTATTTTCCATACTTGATTTTGAATCAAGGAAAGTCGCATTGGTTGTGGGTGCCAACAGCATTAAGTTTGGCGGTTTTTGTATGGCTGCT
>NZ_JADKPY010000055.1:0-1085 GCF_015351505.1 Acinetobacter sp. SK-43 | reverse complement strand
ATGGCTGCTAACATTACATCCAGTAGCTTCAGGTCGTATTTATGCGGCATATGGTGGGATATATATTTTTACAGCACTGTTGTGGCTACGTTATGTCGATCAAGTGATGTTATCACGTTGGGATGTTTTAGGTGTACTTATCGTGTTATGTGGTGCGGCAATTATTATTTTACAACCACAAGGTTTAGTTCGCTAATCATCAGCATGACAAATTCATTTGCCATGCTGATTTAAGATTAATTCAATAAATAACTTTCTTCTATGCCGCATTCTTTTACAAAGAGCTCATCATGAGAAACTAAGATGACGGAGCCATGAAATGAACGGATAGCACGAGCTAAAAGTTCTCGTGATTCTATATCTAAATGATTGTCTGGCTCATCTAAGAGTAAAAGTTCAACTGTTTGGAATTTCAAAGCAACTAAAGCGACCTTTAATCGCTCACCACCACTTAGAGAGCTTATTGGAGCAAATGATTTTTCTCTACGAATTTGTAGATTTCCTAAAGCTGTTCGTATTTGTTGCTCAGATAGATTTGAGTCAATGCTTTTAAGAAACTCATAAGCGGATATATTTTGATTGAGTAAACAAAAATTCTGATCCAAATATACTAATTTCGCATTTGAATAGATTTCTCCAGCTATAGGTTTGATTAAACCTTGAATAGTTTTAAGAAAAGTCGATTTACCGCAACCATTTACACCCCTCAAATGTATTTTTTCTCCTGCTTTAATCGCAAGCTGAATTGGATTTGTACTGGCGTAAGCTATTTTTAATTCATAACAGCGTAATATTTCTCCTGATATTTTTGTAGGTTGTGTAAACTCAAAAGATTGTGATTTGTAATATTCCAGTTGATGTTGTTTATGCTGTAACTCATCTTTCGCTTGAGTAAGCTGTTTGATCTGTTGTTTTTTTAGTTGAGAAAGTGATTGTTCAGATTGCTCCTTTTTTGCATCAAGTAAGATTGTCGCTTGAGATCCTGATGCTCTTAATTTCTCACCTGTTTTCTTTCTTTTTTGTGCTTTCATTTGGCTTTGATGTTGTTGCTCTTTGAGTTGTTTCAAATCACGCTTTTCTTGTAG
>NZ_JADKPY010000054.1:0-29867 GCF_015351505.1 Acinetobacter sp. SK-43 | reverse complement strand
TCAGCAATAGTTGCTGATTGGATACGTTGAAGCTGGTGAAGATGTTGATGTTGGCGTAACCAAGATATTTGACCTGAATAGGGTAGAGTTGTTTTTTCTCCATGAAGAATAGACATCAGAAGAGATTTGCCTTGTCCATTTCTTCCAATTAAACCAGTGAATTGTCCAATTGGAAGTTGGAAAGATAAATTAGTAAATAGTTTGTTTTGTGCTAGTTCGAGCGATAAATTTGAAACGACACATGCCTGTTGAGTCATAAGAAACCTCATAAACAGGATATGCAAAAATAGATCGAAATCAGTTTTAGAATATGAGGGGTTCAACCATAGATAAGTCTATTTTGCACATCAAAAAAGAAATTGAATTTGATGATGAAAAATATGACTTACTTCATTGGCGTATACTCGTGGTGATGTATTTTTGTACTATTTTATTGAAGCTTGGCTAAAAGATCAATTACTGTCCATTTTTTAGGTAAAATTAAAAAAACATAAAAAGTGCTTGTCAAATGCAGAAATAGTGCGTAACTTAGAAATAAGGAACAGTTTTTAAGATATTTGAAATAAACATGTTAAAGCATACTGTAAACACGAACGCATACTTTTACTTTTGGCAATATATCTAGTTGCCTGATGCGTTTCGGGCAGCGAAAGGGTTGCCCTACCAGTTAATACCTGATCGGCAACACCGATCAGGTTTTTTTATGCTTTAAGATTCATTAATTTAGGAGAAATACTATGTATACATCAAACATTTCATATTTTAGCAAGATTTCTTGGTTTTACTTTGCAAAAAAATCAACATCACTTAGATCACTCTTGCTCAAATAAATACTCGGGCTGATTTCAGTCCAAAGGAAATGAAAATGAATGCTTTAAATACGGCTTTGAAACAATCATCACAAACGCAAATAAAAGAATCAATGCTTAGCTTGCCATCACAACTCAAAGCGCAGTATCCATTGTCTGCAAATTTAGTGCAGCAAATTTCAAAACATCGTCAAACGATTCAGAATATTTTATCTGGTCATGATCCTCGACTTATGGTGATTACAGGTCCATGCTCGATTCATGATCCTATCGCAGTACTTGAATATGCTGATCGCCTACAAAAACTCCAAGAAAAAGTTAAAGATCAAATATTTCTTGTAATGCGTGCTTATATTGAAAAACCACGTACAACAGTTGGCTGGAAGGGTTTTTTATATGATCCAAACCTAGATGGATCATCAGATTTACAATTGGGATTGGAAAAATCTCGTGAGCTATATATTCAGCTTATTGAAAAAGGTTTGCCGATCGCGAGTGAAATTTTAAGTCCGATGGCAACAGGTTATTTTGATGACTTGTTGGCTTGGGGAGCGATTGGGGCACGTACAAGTGAATCTCAGATTCATCGTGAGATCGCAAGCCATATGCCATATAGTATTGGTTTTAAAAATGGTACTGATGGTTCGATTCAGATTGCTTTGGATGCAATTCAATCTGCTTTAAATGGTCATCAATTCCTTGGAATGACTCAGCAAGGTTTACCTGCTATTTTGCATAGCAATGGCAACCCTTTACCGCATTTAATTTTGCGTGGTTCAAACCATGGTACAAATTATGATTTGGCTTCAATTCAAGCGATGCACTTCAAACATAAACATTTACCTGCATTAGTAATTGATTGTAGTCATGGTAATAGTGGTAAAGATCCATTACAGCAACCAAATGTACTTAAACAAATTATTGCAGAACGTGCAGAATCCAAAGTACGTGGTGTGATGATAGAAAGCCACTTGGTTGATGGAAATCAGAAGATTTCATGTAATATGACTTACGGTCAGTCGGTAACGGATGGTTGTTTAGGTTGGGATAAAACTGAACAAGTTCTCTTGGAAATCGCTGAGCAAATGAGATATTGATTGATCATAAAAAGCCAATCTTGTTGATTGGCTTTTTTATTGTATTTTTTATGCAGCATCTAATGAATTACTACTAAGAAAACGCCCAATTTCTTGAGAGAATTTTCTTGGTTCAGTAATTAAGGGAGTATGCCCTGAACGTTCAAAATAGATTGTTTTAGCATTTGCTAGACTATTAGCAACTAAAGTTTGTCCAGTTTCAGGATAAAGTGTAGAGTCACGACCAATAAAGAAGGTTGTTGGACACTCTAATTGACTGATGGCATCACGGTAATCTTCATCATGATTCAGATAATTTTCAACATACCAAAGTAAATAGTCTAGTCGTTGAATAGGTAGTAAATACGTTTGTAAAACTGGTCGATTTAATGCCAGTTTAAAGATTTTTGGACTATAAGCATTATTGCTTTGTAACTCAATAAATGCACCCCAAAGACTTACAAGTTGATATCGAATGTCTTTAGGTAAATCTTCAAGCCTTTTTGCAGACTTATAATCCAATAAAAGTGTTTGAATATCGAGAAGTAAACTTTTGAATTGAGAATACTTTGTTCCAAATAGACCATATTGCCAAGTATCATCAACAGCAATTTTGGGTGTTTGATCAATATGGAGGTAGGCTTTAATTTTTTTAGCTAAATCACCATGTTTCATTCCATGCATAGCGGTTGTTGCACCCATAGAATATCCCATCAGGATAAACTGGTCTAAATTAAGCAGTTTGATGAGTGCATCTACATCATTCCAATGGCTTGAGATAGCATCCATTGATGGAATTCCACAATTTTTAGAGCCGCCGAATCCTCTCCAATCTGGGATAATAAATTCATATTGATTGCGATTGGAAAATAAAAAAGGTAGCCATTGCCAGCTTTGCATACCAAGTCCTGATAAGACGAGTACAGGTTCTCCCTCGCCAACACGTCGTACAAATAATTTTTCTTGATCAGGCATGGTGTAAAACGGCATTATTTTTCTCCAATCTTGTCCGCTTCCTCAAACTTTTTGAGCTGAGGGATCATTTTCTCTAACCATTTTATCCATTCATTCTCTTTAATAATACCGAGTTCAAGAATCATTTTATGAATAAATAAAATACGATTTGTTGGCTCGTTATTTTTAAAGTCTTTGTCATGAATGGCTTGGTACAATTTTAACTTCTCTTTGTGTAACTCTAAGTGGCGAATCAATTCAGGTAATATCGTATTGCCACCTAATTGTGCTTCAGCCCTCAACCTAACCATCAAATCATCTCTTAGTTGTGCGGGTTCACTTTGTTGCTCGATCCATGCAGCTAATTGTATGCGACCTAATTGTTCGACTTGATATGTTTTTTTACGACTGTTTGTTGTTTCTTCTTCAATGGTTGATATCCAACCTTTTTTGAGCATTCCATTGAGTTCACGATAAATTTGTTGATGTGTCGCGTTCCAAAAGAAGCCCATAGAGCGATCAAAACGACGAGCAAGTTCGAAACCAGTGCTTGGTTTTTCTAATAAACTCGTCAATAAAACATGGGCAAGAGACATAAACATCCAAAAATAAAATGTGACTATTAAGATTATGCAAAATGTTGCATAAAAATCAAATATTGTTTATAACTTTATGCAACAAGTTGCATTAGCAAGCAGATTGCTAGCCATAGGAGAATTTATGTCAGCTTATCCACATTTACTTCAGCCACTTGATTTAGGCTTTACGACTTTAAAAAACCGCGTGCTTATGGGGTCTATGCATATTGGTTTAGAAGAAGCGCCACAAGGCTATGAACGCATGGCAGCATTCTATGCTGAACGTGCAAAAGGTGAGGTTGGATTAATTGTTACAGGTGGTGTATCTCCAAACGATGATGGTGTTGTTTTTGCGCATGGAACAAAATTAGATTCAATCGAAGAAGCAGAAAAACATAAAGTGATTACCCAAGCTGTACATGATGCAGGTGGTAAGATTGCTATGCAAATTCTTCATACAGGTCGCTATTCTTATCAAGCAAATAACGTTGCGCCTTCTGCAATTCAGGCTCCAATCAACCCAATTAAGCCAAAAGCATTAAGTTCTGTAGAAGTTCAACAAACCATTGATGACTTTGCGAATTGTGCAAAATTAGCACAATATGCAGGTTATGATGGCGTAGAAATCATGGGCTCAGAAGGCTACCTGATTAATGAGTTTATTGCCGCACGTACTAACCATCGTGATGACGAGTGGGGTGGTAGCTACGAAAATCGTATCCGTTTTCCAATCGAAATAGTTAAACGTACGCGTGATTTAGTGGGCGAGAACTTTATCATTATTTATCGTTTATCTATGCTCGATTTGGTAGAAGGCGGTTCTAGCTTAGAAGAAGTGATTCACCTTGCTAAAGAAATTGAAAAAGCGGGTGCAACAATTATTAATACAGGAATCGGCTGGCATGAAGCACGTATTCCAACGATTGCTACAAAAGTACCTCGTGCTGCATTCACTTGGGTAACGGAAAAACTTAAAGGAAGTGTGTCTGTTCCATTAATCACTTCGAATCGTATTAACACACCTGAAATGGCTGAGCATGTTTTAGCATCAGGTCATGCTGATATGATTTCAATGGCTCGTCCTATGTTGGCGGATGCAGAATTTGTATTAAAAGCTAAAGAAAACCGCAGTGATGAAATTAATACCTGTATTGGTTGTAACCAAGCATGTTTAGACCATATTTTCTCTATGAACATTGCGACATGCTTAGTGAATCCACGTGCATGTTATGAAACTGAACTGATTTTCAAAGAAACAAATGCAGTAAAAAATATTGCAGTAATCGGTGCAGGACCTGCGGGGTTGAGTTTTGCAACTTATGCAGCTAGCCGTGGTCATAAAGTTAAAATTTTTGATTCAAGTAATCAGATTGGTGGACAGTTCAATATCGCTAAAACGATTCCAGGAAAAGAAGAATTTTACGAGACACTGCGCTACTTCAAGCGTCAAATCGAATTACAACCAAATATTGAGTTGGTATTGAACCATACAGTAACTTATGAAGAGTTAAGCAAAGCAAACTATGATGAAATTGTTTTTGCTACTGGTGTAACACCACGTCAATTACAATTTGAAGGCATTCATCATCCAAAAGTTCTAAGCTATATCCAAGTACTTAAAGAGCGTGTACCAGTAGGAAAACGTGTAGCGATTATTGGTGCTGGTGGTATTGGTTTTGATACTGCTGAGTATTTAAGTCACGAAGGTGAAAGCGGTAGCTTAAACCCTGAAAAATTCTATGCAGAATGGGGAATTGATACAGCGTACGAGCATGTTGGTGGTCTGAAACAACCTGAACTTGAAAAATCTGAACGAGAAATTTATTTATTACAACGTAAAGCTTCGGCAGTAGGTGCAGGTCTGGGTAAAACAACTGGCTGGATTCACCGCACAGGCTTAAAACACCGCGATGTAAAAATGATCGCAGGTGCAAGTTATGACAAAGTAGATGATCTAGGTTTACATATTACTGTTGATGGAAAAACAACAGTATTAGAAGTTGATAACGTCGTAATTTGTGCAGGCCAAGAATCATATACAGCGATGTATGATCAACTCAAAGCTGATGGTAAAAATGTTCATCTTATCGGTGGTGCAAAAGAAGCAGGCGAGTTAGATGCGAAGCGTGCAATTCGTCAAGGTGCTGAACTAGCAGCAATTCTATAATAAATAAAAGGGTGTTTTCTATTTTAAGAAAATGCCCTTTTCAAGACCATATAAATTTAATAGGACAATAAGAATGACACTTGCAACAACTCAAATATCAATCAAAAAATGGCATCAAATGTTAGAAACCAATGACATGTCCATCTTAAATGATTTATTAGCAGATGAGGTAGTATTTAGATCACCTGTCGCTTATAAACCGTATGAAGGGAAACAGGTTGTTTTCTTTATTTTGACCAATGTTATCCAAGTTTTTCAGGACTTTACTTATCATCGTGAGTTCTTTACTGAAGATGGTGAAAATGTAGTGCTAGAATTTAGTGCGAATGTGAGTGGTAAATCATTAAAAGGTATCGATATGATTCGCTTCAATGATCGAGGGCAAATTATTGATTTTGAAGTGATGATTCGGCCAATGAGTGGTTTGGCTGCCTTAGCAGAGCAAATGGGTCAAAGAATCGCCCAATATCAAGCCACTTAATATTAAAAATAGCCTAAGTAAGTTTAAAGTAAAATGTGGTTAAAAATATCAACGTTATTCCTACTGCCAATCGTAGTAACTCAAGGAATTCTATTTAAACAACGTACACCAAAACTTCTAGAGCCAATTGGAGAACGTCAAGGAGTTGTAGGTTTTGGTCGGCCATTATCATTGCTTATTTTAGGTGATTCTGCTGCTGCAGGAGTTGGTGTTGAATATCAGCATCAAGCTCTTTCAGGCGTATTACTTTCACAGCTTATGAATGAATATAAACTGACATGGGCTTTACATGCTAAAAGTGGTAATAATACTAGACAAGTCATTGATGCAATTAATGCTTTAGAGCCGCAAGTTTATGATGTGATCGTCACTTCAATTGGGGTAAATGACGTGACTAAACTTACCCCAACTCGCTTGTGGATAAAGCAGCAAAAACAATTGTTTACCGAATTACGAAAGAAATTTGATCCAAAATTGATTATTGTAACTGGTATTCCACCTATGCAGCATTTTCCAGCTTTACCTCATCCACTTGCTTGGAAATTTGGAAAACATGCTCAACAAATGAATAAAAAATTACAAGGCTATTTATCAACTGAACCAATATTTAAGTTTATTGAATTTGATCTTGAACTTTTTCAAGAGATGAATCTACCCATGGCTATAGATGGGTTTCATCCAAGTAAAGAAATTTACGAGATCTGGGGGAAACAGGTCGCGTCGTTAGTGCGAGAATTCTTCACCTCATAATTTAAGGCTATTGTCATCTATGGGTATTTCTACTTTAAATAAAATTAAAGTTTTGGGCTTAGAGTTATTTGATCTTGTGGTTGGTGCAGAGAAACCAAAGACATATTATTCACCAAATGGAAAGATTAAAAATATCTTAGAGAAATTGCCTCAGCTAAAACAGAAGTACCGCCCAACACCTTGGTTGTCTAACAATCACATGCATCTGTTGTATTTTGATGTTATTAGAAAAAAGACGATAAAGCTTCAATATGATCGTATTGAACAACTCACTATGCAGGATGGAGGTGTTACAGGAATAGCATGGTATGGATACGACTTGCCTAAGCAAACACCGACGATTGTTATTATGCATACCATTACGGGTTCACCTGAAAGTATGCGAGAACTAGTAAAAGATTTGCATCAATACACAAGTTGGAGAATCGCGCTATGTTTACGTCGTGGACACGCTGGTTTACCAATGCCTGTACCTCGCATTTCACTTTTTGGATCGACAGATGATTTGAAAGAACAACTTGCGCATATTCAACATATATTTCCTGAGTCTGATTTGTATGCTGTTGGTTCTTCTGCTGGTACTGGATTATTAGTGCGCTACTTGGGTGAACAAGGTCTAGACACACCTTTTAAAGCTGCATTTGCGATGTGTCCCGGTTATAACACCGAAATTGGATTCAAAAATGTTCATCCGTTTTACACAAAGTTAATGACGAAAAAATTGTTTAAACATTTTATTTATCCTTATCAATCTACATGGAAACAGCTTGATTCATTAGAAAAGGTTTTAGCATCAACAACTCTTGAAGAGTTTGAAAAAGTCTATTTTGAAATGGCAGGTTTTAGAGATTATGAGAGCTACTGTAAAGCGATTAATCCGATATATGTTTTTCAAAACATAAAAATTCCATTGATGATTCTAAACTCTGAAGATGATCCTGTGTGCTCGATCAAAAACTTTCATCCATATAAATCTGCTATAGAGCAAATGGATAATATTGCTGTGATTACAACTAAAAAAGGAAGCCACTGTGGATTTTATGAAGGCTGGCAAACTTCATCTTGGTCAGCACGACTTATTTCAGATTATTTTCTTATTCAGCGTTCAAGCTAAGTAATTTAAGGAATAAAGCCCATGTGTGAATGGGCTTTTTTTATTTTAAGATACCAAAGCAGGTGTATCTTTTATTCCAAGTTTTATTTTCGTGGTTGCAACTAAATTTTTTTCATTAGTCTGGTTAGGGTGAAAGTCATATCTATAGTATTCAAAGAATTTGGGAATAAATGTTTTATATTGCTCAGCTGCAAAATTAAAGAAGTTTTGCCATGTTTTAAGATTTGATAATTGTTTATCTCGTTTCATTAAAACTATTTGGTAGATTGTTGAAAGTTCAGTAACAAGAATCAGGCTTAAAGTGAAAATTGTAACCCGAGGAAGGTAAGCATTTAATCCATTTCCATATAAATATTCATATAAATCAAAAGCTACCGCTTTATGCTCGGTTTCTTCAACACTATGCTATAACCATAAATCTCGTATAGTTTTATCCGTCATATACTCATTTACAGTTTCCATCATACTTACGACTAGTACAGCTGTGTAATGCTCTAAACCTACAGTAACAAGTAAATTCAACTTTTTACTAAATACTTTTTCAAGACCTTTGAGAACAATACCAGTAACTTTTTCCAAAGATTCAGGGTTCAGGCCATGTTGTTGAGCGCTAATATGAAAAGCATGATGTTCTTTTGAATGCATAGCCTCTTGGCCGATGAAAGCACTAATTTCTCTATCTAATGCTTCATTCAGTTTTGCATGTTCTCGTAATGCTCTTACTGATCGCACGAAATAAGATTCACCTTCTGGAAATAAGGTTGAGAGTCCGGTGAAATAATGTGTCATTGCTGGATCATTAGCACACCAGTATTTAGGTGTATTTTCGAAATTGTAATCCATGCGACGTACAGGAAATGAGGTAGGTAAACGGGTTGAGTTAGTTTTCATTATTTACTCCATTCATTATTAGTTCTAAAATAGAACTTATTGGGTAGAAGCTAGTTCTATATTCTTTTCCTGTCAATTAATTTTGAATAAGATAGATAATATTGTCCCTAACTGATAGATAGAGAATCGTTTCTGATATGTGTTTTAGAGTAAAAGGATAAAAGAAGATAAAATTTTTTATGAATTAAATACCCAAACCATAATTTTGATTTGGGTATTCATAAGATAACTTAATTATTAAGCGCAGGTGTAGCAGCCGCAATTGCTGCTGCAACAGCATCTTCTTCAGATTGAGCTGGAGTAGCTGGCTTTTGTGGTTCCGTCTTTACTGGTTTTGGTTCAGTTTGAGTCGGTTTAGGTTGTTCTGTTGTAGAAGTTTGAGTTTGGCTGCTAGTAGTTGTTTCAGCAGGGCGAATCTCACGACGAACTTCAGTTGTTGTATTTGGAGTTTCTTCACGAATAGTTTCGGTAACAGGAGCTGTAGTTTCTTGATTATCTACGCTTTCAAGCGTTTCAAACTCAGTGTTCTTAGGCTCAGTTTGTGCTTGACTCGTTTCAGTTTCAGCAGTTTGTTCTTGCTGATCTTCGTTTTTAGGCTCTTCTTTTTTGACGCACGCAGTTAATAAAAGACCAGTAGCAATCGCTGCACAAAGTAAAAGTTTTTTATTCGCCATTGTTAAAACAACATATTAAAAAAGGACAGAGGGAATTATATCAGCAAATTAAAAGAATAAATCACTTACATCAAACAGCTTTGTTGATATTTTATAGTTGCTTGCACCATCCATACTAATTTTTAAAGTGATAAAACTAAAAAATCATAATCTAAACTTGAAAATGATTGCTGTCAGCCATGCAAAAAGAATTTATGTATGAAATATCCACAATTCCGATAAATTTTTATCGAAAATGCTGATAGAATAGCCAGTTGTTTATAGTTCTTTGAATTGATGCGGTTTGACTTTGCTTTATTAGGGCAGAGTACAGTAAAATTGCACAACATTGTAGGCCGATTTCGGCTCGATTGTACGAGAAACTCAATGACCCATTTTATTTTTGTCACTGGTGGTGTAGTTTCATCACTAGGTAAAGGTATTTCTGCTGCTTCTGTTGCTGCACTTTTGGAAGCCCGTGGCTTAAAAGTCACTATGGTGAAAATGGATCCATACATTAATGTCGATCCAGGTACCATGAGTCCATTCCAGCACGGTGAGGTTTTCGTCACAGAGGATGGTGCTGAAACTGACTTAGATTTGGGCTATTACGAACGTTTCTTACGTCGTGCGAAAATGACCAAATTAAACAACTTTACAAGTGGTCGTGTTTATCAAGATGTTTTGAATAAAGAACGTCGTGGTGATTACTTAGGCGGTACAGTTCAAGTAATTCCGCATATTACTGACAATATCAAAGAGCGTGTTCTTCGTGCAGGTGAAGGTTACGACGTTGCTATTGTAGAAATTGGCGGAACTGTTGGTGATATCGAATCACTTCCATTTATGGAGTCGGTTCGTCAACTTATGGTTGAGTTGGGTCATAAACGTACAATGCTCATGCATTTGACTTTGTTGCCGTATATCAAATCAGCTGCTGAGTTAAAAACAAAGCCTACTCAACACTCAGTTAAAGAATTACTTTCAATCGGTATTCAACCAGACATTTTAATCTGTCGTACTGAATATGATGTTGATGCTGATACTAAACGTAAAATTGCACTTTTCACCAACGTAGAAGCGCGTGCAGTTGTTGTTTGTAAAGATGCGAAAACAATTTACCAAATCCCACGTAATTTTTATGAACAGAATGTTGACGATTTAATTTGTGAACGTTTTGGTTTTAATGATCTTCCTGAAGCAAATCTTGAAGATTGGGATAACGTTGTTGAAGCATTACTCAATCCAGAGTATACGGTACGTGTAGCTATGGTTGGTAAATATGTTGAATTGCCAGATGCATATAAATCTGTCAATGAAGCACTTTTACATGCTGGTATCCAAAATCGCGTAAAAGTTCAGATTGATTATGTAAATGCTGAAGACCTTGAACAGCAAGATATGAGTATTTTGAGCACTGCTGATGCGATTTTAGTACCAGGTGGTTTCGGTGAGCGTGGTACTGAAGGCAAGATGAAAGCTATTCAATATGCACGTGAAAACAAGATTCCATTCCTAGGTATTTGTTTAGGTATGCAGTTGGCTGTGATTGAGTATGCACGCAATGTTGCAGGTATGCCTGAAGCGAGTTCAACTGAATTCAATCGCTCAACTAAGTATCCACTCATCGGTTTAATTACTGAATGGTTAGATGAACGTGGTGAATTACAACAACGCAGTCTTGAGTCGGATCTTGGCGGTACGATGCGTTTGGGTGCACAAAAGTCTGAACTAGTTGAAGGCACAAAAACACGTGCAGTCTATGGTAAAGCTGAAATTACAGAGCGTCACCGCCATCGTTATGAAATGAATGATCGTTTTATTCCAGCGCTTGAAGAGGCAGGAATGAAAATTTCAGGTTATTCATCAGTACAACATTTGGTTGAAACTGTAGAAATTCCTGAACATCCTTGGTTTATTGCTGTACAATTCCACCCAGAATTTACAAGCTCGCCACGTGATGGTCATCCATTATTTGCTAGCTTTATTGAAGCTGCAAAAAAACAGCATCAAAAGTAAGTACTAAGTTTTAAATAAACTGGGAAAGTTTGAATGTCACAATTAAAACCACAAGAAGTTGTACGTTTAGGCGATATACAAATGGCAAATCATTTGCCATTTGTATTATTTGGCGGAATGAACGTACTAGAGTCAAAAGATTTAGCATTTGAAATTGCTGAAACTTATGTTGATATTTGCAAACGCTTAGATATTCCTTATGTATTTAAGGCAAGCTTTGATAAAGCGAATCGTTCAAGTTTGAATTCTTTTCGCGGTCCTGGTTTAGAAAAAGGGATTGAATGGCTTGCGGACATTAAAAAACATTTTAATGTGCCAATTATTACGGACGTTCATGAACCTTACCAAGCAGCGCCTGTTGCTGAAGTTGCTGACATTATCCAACTCCCAGCTTTCTTAAGTCGCCAGACTGATCTTGTTGAAGCAATGGCAAAAACTCAAGCCATTATCAATATCAAAAAAGCACAATTCTTAGCACCACACGAAATGCGCCATATTTTGCATAAGTGTTTGGAAGCAGGAAATGACAAACTCATTCTTTGTGAACGTGGTTCAGCATTTGGTTATAACAACTTGGTTGTAGATATGCTTGGCTTTGACATCATGAAAGAAATGAATGTACCTGTATTTTTTGATGTCACCCACGCATTGCAAACGCCTGGTGGTCGTGCTGATTCTGCGGGTGGTCGCCGTGCTCAAATCACGACTTTAGCGCGTGCAGGTATGGCAACAGGTTTAGCGGGTCTGTTCTTGGAAGCACATCCAGAACCTGAAATCGCAAAATGCGATGGACCGTGTGCTTTGCGTTTATCTCAGCTTGAGCCATTCTTGGCGCAATTAAAAGAATTGGATACTTTAGTTAAAGGATTCAAAAAGTTAGATACCCATTGATGTATGAAAATACATCTTTTTATTCATTAAACAGAGGAATTGTTCATGAGCCAAATCGTTGACATCCGTGCACGCGAAATTTTGGACTCTCGTGGTAACCCAACCATCGAAGCAGACGTAATTTTAGAATCTGGGGTTGTTGGTCGTGCATGTGCACCATCTGGTGCTTCAACTGGTTCTCGTGAAGCTTTAGAACTTCGTGACGGAGATAAATCTCGTTACTTAGGTAAAGGTGTTCGTACAGCAGTTAACAATGTTAACACATTGATTCGTGACGCTTTGTTGGGTAAATCAGTTTTTGAGCAAAAAGACATTGATAATACAATGATCGCGCTTGATGGCACTGAAAACAAAGAAAAATTAGGTGCAAACGCAACTTTAGCAGTTTCTTTAGCTGCTGCGCGTGCTGCTGCTGAAGAAAAGAAACTTCCTCTTTTTCAATATATCGCAGACCTTCGTGGTCAAACTATCTTGACTATGCCTGTACCGATGATGAACATCCTCAACGGTGGTGAGCATGCAGATAACACTGTTGATATTCAAGAGTTCATGATCGAGCCAGTTGGTTTCACTTCATTTGCTGAAGCGTTACGTGCTGGTGCTGAAGTATTCCATTCTTTAAAATCAGTTTTAAAGAAACAAGGTTTAAATACTGCAGTTGGTGATGAAGGTGGTTTTGCACCTAACTTACGCTCTAATGAAGAAGCGATCCAAGTTATTTTACAAGCAATTGAGTTAACTGGTTATAAAGCTGGTTCTGACATGATGCTTGCTTTAGACTGCGCATCTTCTGAGTTCTACAAAAACGGTCAATACGTTTTAGAAGGCGAAGGTAACCGTGCTTTCACAAGCCATCAATTTGCTGATTATTTAGCTGGTCTTGCAAATCAATATCCTATCATCTCGATCGAAGATGGTTTGGATGAATCTGATTGGGAAGGTTGGAGCTACTTAACATCAATTCTTGGTGACAAAATCCAATTGGTTGGTGACGATTTATTCGTAACAAACCCTAAGATTTTACAACGTGGTATTGATGAGAAAGTAGGTAACTCTATTCTGATCAAATATAACCAAATCGGTACTTTGACTGAAACATTAGATGCTATCTATCTTGCTAAAGCAAATGGCTATTCAACTGTTATTTCACATCGTTCTGGTGAAACAGAAGATTCGACTATTGCTGACTTGGCAGTAGGTACAGCAGCTGGTCAAATTAAGACTGGTTCTCTATGCCGTTCTGACCGCGTTGCAAAATATAACCAATTACTTCGTATTGAAGAATTGACTAAAGCAGCTTACCGCGGTAAAGCTGAATTCAAAGGTTTAAAATAATCTCTGAATTATGCTAGAAGTCTTTCGATCAACTTCGAGTAAATTGATTCTGTTGCTTGCAATCGTTCTGATTGCAAGCTTACAGTACCAATTTTGGTTAGGTGAGGGAGGATATTTCCCTCATCAAGCTTTAGCTCAACAAATCACGCAGCAAGCTGAAATCAATGAAGAGCTAAAAGAGCGTAATCGCATTTTAGCGGCTGAAGTTTTTGACTTAAAAAATGGAACTGAAGCGATTGAAGAACATGCACGTCTCGATCTAGGTTTAATCAAACCAAATGAGACCTTTGTGCAAATGAGTACGATCAGTACCCATTACAAACCGATCTATATCGATCCAAATGCAAAATTAGATGCCCCAACCAATGAAAATCCAGACTAAATTATGGGCTGTTGTACCAGCAGCAGGCTCAGGTAGTCGTTTTTCAAAATCTGAATTAAAACAATATCAATATATTGCTCAGCGTACAGTAATTGAGCATACGGTCAACAGGCTCAATACTTTGCAGTTAGCTGGATGTGTTATCGCTATAGGTGAGAGCGATAACTTTGCCCAGACATTAGCTTTTGAGCACTTAGATAGGCTTCACTTTTGTAAGGGGGGAGCTGAGCGTGTTCATTCGGTATTAAATGCTTTGATGTATTTATTAAATATTGCAGATGAAAATGATTGGGTTCTCGTACATGACGCAGCACGCCCTTGCGTTACAACGGATTGTCTCGAAAAATTGATAATTACTGCTATAGAGTCAGATCAGAGTTCCATTTTAGCTATACCTGTTCGAGATACATTAAAACAAGTAGTTGAAGACCATCAAATAGAGAAAACAGTGAGTCGTGATCTATTGTGGCAAGCTCAAACACCACAAGTGGCAAAGATAAGCATATTAAAAAATGCAATAGAGACAGCACTGAAAGATCAAATTGTAATTACTGATGAGGCAAGTGCACTTGAATATGTAAATGAACCCGTACAAGTTGTACAAGGTCGTTCAGATAATATCAAAATCACTTATCCAGATGATTTAGAACTCGCTCGTTTAATATTGCAATCACAAGCCATAAATTAATTTTTTATAAAAATAGCCTAAGCAAAATTGAATATTTAATCATTGTAACACCAATATAAATGACAACTATTTCACTATTTGATAAATTTATTGACTAAACTTTACAACGGATTAACAAATGAAAAAATTATTACTTTCAGGTTTTTTTACATTGGCATTAGTTGGTTGTGCTTCAACACCTGAGCAATCTCAAAATGTAGCTCAAGAAACGATCCGTTATTCAACAAGCCCATGTTTTGGTGCATGTCCAATTTATTCAGTTGAAGTTTCACCTAATGGAATAGTTCATTTCGAGGGCAAACAATACACTAAAGTAACGGGCACACGCGATCTTCAAGTAGATCCTGCTGTGTATAAGAAATTACAAAGTGAATTAAAAACGTATCGTCCAGAAACTGGTTCTAATGTAAAAACAACAGGTTGTGTGCAAACTGCAACAGATAAACCTAGTTCTTATTTTTGGTGGAAACAAGCAGATGGTACTACAACACGTTTGAGTCATTACACTGGTTGTATTTCACCTGCAAACGATGAATTAAACAAATTAATTGATAAGTTACCTACATTAATAGGAATTGAAGAACTGGTATAAGTGTTGTCTGATGACAAGAGCATACCGCTTGTAGAGATTTCTTAGATTGTAAAAAACTAGCTGTCGTATAACTGTATACGGCAGCTTAGATAGAAAACTATAGAGAATTAGTCTGTAAAAACCATATAAAATTAATAAATTAAAATTAGCTCAAACTTGAGAATCGCTTGATTAAAAACTTTATGTTTTAGTTAACAACCTAGCCATTATTTATGCTAATAATAGTTGAACTAGAAAATACGATATCAAATTTTCTGAGCATTATTACTTAGTTTTTTAACTTTAGATAACATCAACTTATGTCTCTAACGGTTGTTTAAATTAAAAGGACGAGGTTTTAAAGTGTAAAATAGAGCAGAGCATTGAAGTTTTTTTCCAATGGTCAAAAAATATTTTTTGTTAAAAATTAAATGAGATTAATTATCCAATTAAATCAAATGTTTAATTTAAAGCACATAGAAAATGCTTGAGAAAAGGTACAAAAAGATTTGTATAGTTTTTGAATAATTACTTCATTAAATATACAGAATAATATATTATAAAAACATATAATGTTTTAAAGAGTAAAACAATGTCTAGCATTATTTTAGCTTTGATTGGCGGTGCTATCCTTGGAATTGCAGTAGTGGGCTATTTGTATGTAAATGGTCATATTGCAGGGATTAGTGGCTTGCTTGCGCAGGTTTTACAACCTAAATCACTTTTGAATAATCCTGCATTTTGGTTCTTGTCTGGCTTATTCATCATTCCTTTCATTTACCAATTATTTGTTGAACCTGAGATTGTGATTAAATCCTCACCAATTGGATTAATCATTGCTGGAATCTTGGTAGGTTTTGGCACGCGATTAGGTTCGGGATGTACTAGTGGTCATGGTATCTGTGGTATGAGTCGCTTATCAGTGCGTTCGATCGTTGCAACGGTCACATTTATGCTAGCTGGAATCGTGACTGTATTCGTTATTCGCCATATTTTAGGAGTTGCGATATGAAAAATGTATTTGCGTTCATATTTGGCGGATTATTTGCACTAGGACTAATGGTCTCAGGTATGTCAAATCCTGAAAAAGTTTTAGGATTTTTAGACATTTTTGGTGAGTGGGATATTAGCCTAATGTTTGTGATGATTGGGGCTATTGCGATTGCCATCATTCCATTCCAAAAAGCGATCCGAAATCCAAAAACATTATTCGGTGAAGTAATTTCATTACCCACTAATAAACAGATCGATAAAAAATTGATCGTTGGTTCGATGCTGTTCGGTATAGGTTGGGGGATAGCTGGTGTATGTCCTGCACCTGCAATTACTCTGATCGGGTTAGGCTATGCTGAAGCATGGTATTTTATCGGAGCAATGTTCCTCGGTATCTTTATTCATCGCATATGGGCAGAACGATAAGTAGGAGAGATTAGATGCAACATCCTCAAGTCAAAGCATTTTTTGATGAAAATACAAATACATTTAGTTATGTGGTGACTGACCCAGAAACTAAAGTATGTGCCGTAATTGACAGTGTTCTAGATTATGATGCTGCATCTGCTTCTACATCAACTCATAGTGCAGATCAAATTATTGATTTCGTAAAGACTCATCAGTTAAAGGTTGAGTGGATACTAGAAACACATGTCCACGCAGATCATTTAACCGCATCTCAGTATCTCAAAGAACATTTGGGTGGAAAGATTGCGATGAGTGAAAAGATCGGTATTGTGCAAGAGACCTTTAGCTCAATATACAATCTTGATGTGAAGATGTTTAATTCACACCAAACTTTTGATTATCTCTTTAAAGATGATGAGCATTTTAAGATTGGTCATCTAGATGCTTACAATATTCCAACGCCTGGACACACGCCAGCGTGCTTGAGTTATGTCATTGGTGATTCTGTCTTTGTTGGTGATACTTTATTTATGCCAGATTATGGTACGGCGAGATGTGATTTTCCTAAAGGAAGTGCGGATATACTTTTTGATTCTGTTCAAAAGTTATATGAACTACCTGATGATACGCGTGTTTATCTATGCCATGATTATAAGCCTGAAGGTAGAAATGAGTATTTCTATGAGACAACAATTGCTGCACAGAAACAAAGTAATATTCATTTGAAATCTGATACCGATCGACAAGATTTTGTAAAGATGCGTCAGGCACGTGATGCGACTTTGGCGATGCCAAAGTTGATTCTGCCATCTATACAAATCAATATGGATGCAGGTCGTTTTCCAGAACCAGAAAGTAATGGTGTGCGGTATTTAAAGTTACCATTCAATTTTTTTAAACGTTGATAAAAAAATTGATAAACAAGGAAGATACACGTTATCTTCCTTGTTTATTTTCTATTAGAAATGAGAAAGCTATTTTGATACAGAATAATTGATTAAACTATTTTAAATTTTTCATGTTGTTAGATTTTAATGACTGTTTTAGAAATTGAAACACATCCACTGAAGCCATTCTTACCATATAATGCTAAGTTGCTAATGTTGGGAAGCTTTCCTCCTCCTCAAAACAGATGGAGGATGAATTTTTACTATCCAAATTATCAAAATGACATGTGGCGAATATTCGGATTAATATTTTTCAAAGATAAAAACTATTTCCTTGATTTATCAAATAAAAACTTTAAAGAACAAAAAATTCGTGAATTTTTGATAGAAATTGGTGTAGGAATATTCGATACCGCATTTCGAATTAAAAGATTACAAGGTAATGCATCTGATAAATTTCTAGAAATAGTCACGCCTACAGATTTGTCAGAATTACTCATCCAAATTCCTGCATGTCACACCATTATGACGACTGGTGATAAAGCGACAGATACACTGATGCAGCATTTTCCTGAGAACCCCATTAAACCGATGATTGGACAATCTGTGCAAGTAAACTATATGGAGCGAGAGTTAAGTTTATATCGTTTACCTTCATCGTCACGTGCTTATCCTTTAGCTCTAGATAAGAAGGCAGAAGCATATAAGCTATTTTTTGAAGAAATTGGCTTGGTTTAGTTAAATACAGAGAATCATAATGAAAGATGTTGAAAGTCTAATTGATCTGCGAAACTACGCTGATGCATTTGAATGGCAAGAAACAGCGAATGTTAAGCGTCCGTGGAGAAAGGATTTCTTTGATTATTATGCCAATCTGATTAAGACGCATGCTTCTGATCAAGGTTATATTCTGGAGTTGGGAGCAGGGCCAGGATTTTTAGCGCAACATTTATTGTCGCAATTGCCCAATATTCAATATACCGCTTTCGATTTTTCTGAGGCTATGCATCAGCTTGCTCAACAGAAGTTAACTCCCTCTGAACGAGCAAGAGCGAATTATCTCATTGGAAACTTTAAAGAGCCTGAGTGGCAAAATGCTGTAAATCAAAAATATGACTTTATTATCATTCATCAGGCATTGCATGAGCTTCGACATAAAAAATATGCTGCCGATTTTCATAAAAAAGTAACAACCTTATTAGAACCTCAAGGTTGTTACTTGGTTTGTGATCATCTATATGCACCTCATGCCATGCAAAATGACCAGCTTTATATGAACAAACAGGAGCATATCGATGCTTTAAAAGCGGCAGCTTTTGAAAATATCAAGATGCCTTTAGAGATTGAGGGGCTGTGCCTGTTTGAAATGCGTTTAGATTAGATTTTCCATCATTCTTGGGTATTTGATCCATCTAAAATCATTGATCTTGATGTCACGGACATGAGTAAATTCAGACCAGATCAGTTGACTGCCTTTTGTCCATTGCAGTGGTTTCACTCGTTGTTCCACTGCAAGTTTCTCTGGTTCAGTTGCTGGACGTAAATCTCCAATTTCCACATATAAACGAACGCCAGGATAATCACTAAAATTTCCCTGAATCAGTGAAATTAGCCAGAACAGCTTTCCGCTATTAACAGACTGAATACAGGCTTTGGAATTTTGGCTAAGATTTTCACCCAATCTTTCTGTAAATGTATCAAAGAAATAAGCGGTTTGATTGTCATTTAAAAAGACAGTGCCGATAGGGGTAATATTGGGTTGCCCATACTGATCGACTGTTGCAATTGAAGCATGTATTGATGCTTTTTGTGCAAGTTTAAAAATCCGTTGAATATTTTTCCAGTCTTTTTCTAAAATCATGTGTTTATCCTTGTTATTGTTTCTCAAGGTAATTTAGCACATAAAAAGTAAGATAATATTGCTATTTAATTTTCAATAAATTGTCAATTCGGCAAATTCAATATGAGAGCATAGTTGATTTACATCATCCATTCCACTGGAAAATAAGAGACAAAATGCATGGTAAGACACTGAAATCTGGTACTTTCAGGGTCGTGATGATGTTGGGGTGTTGATCATTCTTTTGAATGTATTGCAAACACCAATGTCATGCGCTCAGCATTAGAATGCGCACATCGTGGTTGGGGACAATCTGTGATTATTGGTGTGGCTGGTGCAAGGCAAGAAATTTCAACTCGCCCATTCCAATTGGTGACAGGTCGTAAATGGATTGGAACTGCTTTTGGTGGGGTAAAAGGGCGTTCACAATTACCTAAAATGGTTGAAGATGCAATGAAAGGTGAAATTCAACTTGCGCCATTTGTGACTCATACTATGTCGCTTGAAGACATTAATAAGGCTTTCGATTTAATGCATGAGAGTAAATCGATTCGTACCGTGATTCATTTTTAATTGTTAAAATCTGGATTTGATGATGCGTGTTGCATCATCAAAAGCTACATAATTAAGCATCTCAAAGCCACATATCAAAAAATACCTAAAATATAGAGCTCTAACGATCAAGATTTTTGTTCTGCTCAAAGCTAAGCTGACAATGATCAAATTCATAGCTTTCATTTCTAAAATTGCAAAATTCAAGAAAAACTTTGCTCTAAAACTAAGCTTAAGCCCTTAAATAAAATCGCATCTTGCTGAATTGTGGCGCAAGCGCATTAAAACAAAGCCTTTTTAGCACCATTAATTAATCTACAAGTTTAAAATTTCATGGTGAATAAGGTAATTAATTGAATTTTATGTAAAAAATAAACTGGCACACTTTCTGCATTTATCTATCCAAACTTGTATACAAGATGGGATTCATAAAATGTATGAAATAAAAACTTTAGGTTGGACAATTTCAGAGTGGCAAACAGCTTATTCGAAAAATGAGATCCGACTCAATACTTTAAAAGATTTAGTTGCATTAATTGATCCTCAAGATAATGCATGGATTTCAATTGCGACGTTAGAACAGATTGAACAGCAAATTCAAGTTCTCAATGAATTAAGCAAAGAAGCTGAAAGTTTAGAAAAACAATTTCCACTCTACGGCGTTCCGTTTGCAGTGAAAGATAATATTGATGTTGCAGGGTTTGTAACTACCGCAGCTTGTAAGGCATTAAATACAATTGCAGTACAAGATGCCGAAACAGTGCGTTTGTTAAAACAAGCGGGAGCGATTGTCATTGGTAAAACTAATCTTGATCAGTTTGCAACGGGTTTAGTGGGAACTCGCTCTCAATATGGTGCTGTTGCAAATACATTTAACTCTAAATATGTCAGTGGTGGCTCAAGTTCTGGTTCAGCAAGTGTGGTTGCTCGTGGATTTGTCCCATTTTCATTGGGCACAGACACCGCAGGTTCAGGACGTGTGCCCGCAGCGTTTAACAATATTGTGGGGTTAAAACCGACCAAAGGACGCTTTTCTAATCGTGGGTTATTGCCTGCATGTAAAAGTCTAGATTGTATTTCGATTTTTGCTTTAACTGTTGCAGATGCAGACTTGGTTGCAAATGTTTTAGAGGCCTATGATCCGTTGGATAGTTATTCACGTAAGCATCCAAAGAATATTCCAGTGCATTTCTCTAGCAAATTAAAATTTGCCATTCCAGAAAAACTAAATTTCTTTGGGGATGAGCAATCAGAAAAAGCATTTCAGCAAACAATTCAATTGCTTGAATCATTAAATGCTGAAATTACTAGAATTGATTTTTCAGATTTTGAGCAACTGGCGGTGCAACTATATCAAGGTTCATGGGTGGCAGAACGTACCGCAGCCGTTGAATATTTACTGAAAACCAATCCTGATGCATTTGATCCAACGGTATTAGAAATTATTAAAAACGGTGAAAAATATTCAGCGGTGGATGCCTACAATGCAGAATATTTAAAACAAGATTTAACTCGAAAAATCCAACAAAGATTAGCTGATTTTGATGCCTTAATTGTTCCAACCGCACCTACAATTTATACCATTGAGCAGCTTCAACAAAATCCGATTGAATTTAACGCTCATTTGGGAACATATACCAATTTTACTAATTTAGCCGATCTCAGTGCGCTTGCTTTGCCAGCAGGGTTTAGAGCTGACCATTTACCATTTGGAATCACTCTAATTGCCCCAGCTTGGCATGATGCGGCATTGGTTCATTTTGGTAAAGCTTGGCAAAACTATCTTGCACTGAAATTAGGTGCATTGGATAAAGCTCTACCTTTAAGTTCTGCTACACCTATTTCACAACATCATATTCGCGTTGCAGTCGTCGGTGCTCATTTGACAGGTATGCCATTAAATTTCCAACTCACCACCCGTGATGCCGTACATATCGAAACCACTAAAACCTCAAAACATTATGCGCTGTATGCCTTAAACGGCACGATTCCGCCGAAACCCGGCTTAGCGCGTCAGCAAGATGGACAAAGCATCATTGTAGAACTTTGGGATGTTCCAACTGCTCGATTTGGTGAATTTGTTGCAGAAATTCCGACGCCTTTAGGGATGGGCAATGTCGAACTAGAAGATGGGCGCTGGGTGAAAGGTTTTATCTGTGAGCCTTATGGCATAGATGATGCAGAGAATATTAGTCATTTTGGTGGATGGAGAGCCTATATCCAGCATCGTAACAGCCAAGCAGCAAACACAGCGAATTAATTGGGGGGAAATCATCATGTTTAAAACTGTACTTATTGCAAACCGTGGTGAAATTGCTGTTCGAGCGATTCGCACACTTAAAAAATTAGGTGTAACCAGTGTTGCTGTGTATTCGGATAGTGATCGTTATGCGCAACATGTTGAAGATGCTGATATTGCAATTGCATTAGAGGGTTTAAAACCAGCCGATACTTATTTGAGTATCGAAAAATTAATTCAGGCAGCTAAACAAACTGGCGCAGAAGCAATCTTTCCTGGGTATGGCTTTCTTTCTGAAAGTGCAGATTTTGCTCGTGCTTGCGAAGAAAATAATATTGCTTTCATGGGACCAACGGCTGAGCAAATTCTAGAATTTGGTCTAAAGCATCGTGCTCGTGAATTAGCTGCTGCTGCCAATGTACCAATGACACCAGGAACTGGATTGTTGGATAGTTTAGAAGAGGCACTGACTGCCGCAGATCGTATTGGCTATCCAATTATGCTGAAAAGTACCGCAGGTGGTGGTGGGATTGGCTTGACTCGTTGTGATACACCACAAGCCTTGACCGATGCTTATGAAAGTGTCAAACGCTTGGGAGAACAATTCTTTAAGGATGCAGGCGTATTTATTGAATGCTTTATTGATAAAGCGCGTCATGTTGAAGTACAAATTTTTGGTGATGGAAAAGGACAAGTCGTTGCATTTGGTGAACGGGATTGTTCTTTGCAACGTCGTAACCAGAAAGTGGTAGAGGAAACGCCTGCGGCAAATTTACCTGAAGCGACACGTAAAAAACTACATCAAGCAGCGATAGAACTCGGGAAATCCGTTAATTATCGTAGTGCAGGAACAGTAGAGTTTATTTACGATGCCAATCGAGATGAGTTTTATTTTCTAGAAGTGAATACGCGTTTACAGGTTGAACATCCAGTCACTGAAATGGTGACAGGTCTAGACTTGATTGAATGCATGCTCAAAGTGGCTGCTGGTGATGAACTTGATTGGGCATATCTCAGCAATATTCAGCCTAAAGGTGCAGCGATTGAAGTCCGAGTTTATGCCGAAGATCCTATAAAAAATTTCCAGCCAAGTCCCGGTGTGCTGACAGAGGTTGCATTTCCAGAGGGTACACGTGTTGATACTTGGGTCAAAACGGGCACAGAGATTTCTCAATACTTTGATCCGATGATTGCCAAAATTATTGTGCATGCTGATGATCGTGCTAGTGCTATTGAAAAATTAAAAACCGTTTTGGCGGAAACACGCTTGAATGGTATTAGCACCAATCTGGATTATGCCCGTGCGATTATTTCCGATCAGCGTTTTGATGATATGCAAATTTGGACAAGAATGTTGGATGATTTCAACTACACGCCAAACGTGATTGAAGTTGTTCAAGCAGGAACTTTAAGTTCAATTCAAGATTATCCGGGTCGTACAGGCTATTGGGATATTGGTGTACCACCATCGGGTCCAATGGATGATTATGCATTTCAGCTTGCCAATCGTATTGTTGGGAATGATGCTAAAGCCGCAGGTTTCGAGTTTACCTTAGTTGGACCAACATTAAAGTTCCATGCAGATACAACCATTGCTCTTGCTGGTGCAAGCTGTGTAGCTTTATTGGACGATAAAAAAATTGATTTTTGGAAACCTGTTGAAGTTAAAGCAGGACAAATTTTAAAAATCGGTCAAGTTGGATCAGGGTGTCGCACATATTTAGCGGTACGAAATGGTTTGGATGTCCCTTTATATTTAGGCAGTCGTTCTACTTTTGCGCTTGGTAATTTTGGTGGTCATGCAGGTCGTACCTTACGTGTCGGTGACATGATAAAAATGGTTGAGCCAACATTTGCTAGCGCAGAGTTGCCACTTGCACATGATGAACCTCAAGCGTTGTCGGCTGACTTGATTCCTGAATATAGTAATGAATGGGAAATTGCGGTGTTATATGGTCCGCATGGTGCACCAGATTTCTTTAAACCAGAATATGTGGAAGAGTTTTTTGCATCAGAGTGGACAGTTCACTTTAACTCAAATCGTTTAGGCGTGCGTTTATCAGGACCAACGCCAAGCTGGGCACGAGAAAATGGTGGTGAAGCAGGTTTACATCCATCAAATGTACATGACTGTGAATATGCGATCGGTGCAATTAACTTCACAGGCGATTTCCCTGTGATTCTGGCGAAAGATGGTCCAAGTTTAGGTGGTTTCGTTTGTCCTGTGACTATTGCCAAAGCAGAACTTTGGAAAGTTGGGCAGCTCAAAGCTGATGATAAAATCCGTTTTTATCCGATTAGTGTTGAACAAGCCAATGAACTTGAACGTCAGCAAATTGAAAATATCCAAAACTTTGCGGTAGCAAGCAAAATTGTAGAAACAATTGAGCCAATTCAAGAGGTTGTCAGTACGATTTTGGCACAACGTGAACCAACTGAATTATCGCCAAAAACAGTGTATCGCCAAGCAGGTGATAGTTATATTCTCTTAGAATACGGCGAAAATGTTTTAGATTTGGCTTTGCGCTTACGGGTGCATCAACTGATTCAAATGATCCGTGATGCAAAAATTGCAGGCGTATTGGAACTGTCACCAGGTGTTCGTTCACTACAGATTAAATACGATGGCTTAGTAATTCCACAATCACAATTGATTGCTCAATTACTTCAACTCGAAAAAGAGATGGGTGATTTGAGCCAATTAAAAATCCCATCTCGTATCGTACATTTGCCGATGGCATTTGAAGATAGTGCGACTTTAGGAGCTGTAGAACGCTATCAAGAAAGTGTTTGCTCTAAAGCACCGTGGTTGCCAAATAACGTTGATTTTATCCAACGCATTAATGGCTTGGCGGATCGGAATGAAGTCAAAGATATTATTTTTGATGCAAACTATTTAATTCTTGGCTTGGGTGATGTGTATTTAACGGCACCTTGTGCTGTGCCAATCGATCCACGCCATCGTTTACTCAGTTCTAAATATAATCCAGCTCGTACCTTTACCGCAGAGGGAACTGTTGGGATTGGTGGTATGTACATGTGTATCTACGGCATGGATTCACCAGGCGGATATCAATTGATTGGGCGTACTTTACCAATTTGGAACAAGTTTAAGAAAAACAAACAATTTGGTGATAAACAATGGTTCTTACAATTCTTCGATCAAATTAAATATTTTGAGGTTACAGAAGAAGAACTCAATCGATGGCGTGCTGACTTTGAAAATGGTCGTGCTGAGATCAAGATTGAAGAAACAGAATTCGATTATGCAGATTATGTAAAATTCTTAGAGAATGAAGCTGAAAGTATTGCCGAGTTTAAAGCTAAGCAACAACAAGCATTCACAACTGAAGTGGATCGCTGGAAAGAGGAGTTTGCAGCTCAACCTGAAGAACAGATTCAAGAAAATAACCATGCTGATTACAGTCATTTAGCATCATTGAATGCATCGATGACAGGTAATATCTGGAAAATCTTTGTTGAACATGGTCAAGAGGTTAAAAAAGGTGAAACTGTTGCTATTATTGAAGCAATGAAAATGGAACTTCCGGTTTATGCAGAAGAAGATGGCATTGTAAAAGCTATTATTTGTAGAGCAGGGCAAACCGTACATAGTGGTGAACCACTGGTTTATATGGAATAAGGCAAGGTTGCATGAAAGAAACCAAAATAAAAACAACAAAAAGCTCAGACAATTTGTCTGAGCTGGTTTACCAACGTATCAAGAATGATATCTTTGATTTCAAATTGATGCCGGGTGAACGTTTCACTGAATCCGAAGTTGCAAAAGCTTATGATGTAAGTCGTACCCCAATCCGACAAGCACTATATCGTTTGCAACAAGAGGGTTATGTTGATGTGAGTTTTCGTAGCGGTTGGCAAATCCGACCGCTCAATTTTCGTTATTATGAAGAACTTTATGATGTGCGGATCGTATTAGAAAAAGATTCGATTCGTAAACTTTGTCAGATGGATCATCAAAACTCGGTTGAGTTATCCGTTTTAAAAGATTTATGGTTGATTGAACCTCATCAATATCTAAAAGACATTAAACAACTGTCACAACAAGATGAAGATTTCCATTGCGCATTGGTTCGCGCCTCTGGAAATAATGAAATGGCGAGAATTCATCGTGATTTGAGTGAGCGAATCCGTATTATTCGTCGTTTAGACTTCTCAAAAGATTATCGCGTTGAAGCGACTTATCAGGAGCATCAGAAAATACTGGGTTATATTTTTAATCGTAAAGTAGATGAAGCCATTCAAGCGATTGAAGCACATATTATGCAAAGTCGTGATGAAGTGAAAAAAATTACTTTACAGATGTTGGATTCGAGTCAGTTTTATTAAGATTAGAGTATGGTGAGCAATAAGGATTTTTATGGATAACTGGCATTATGCCGTTGTAGCTTCAATTGTGACTATACTTGGAATGAGTTTAATTTCATTTCTCAAACTTTTTAAACTATGGAAGGCTTCCTTAAGTATTTTTTTTATTTCTAGTATAGGGTTTTGTATCATTGGAGGATTAGGTAGGAAATCTGAAAATCATGGCTTTGATGGTGCGTGGGGAAAACATGGTATATTGATGGAGTTTATGAATCTAGAAATAATTATGGTTAGTTTAGGTGTGGGTGCTTTCATAACACTATTATTTTTCTTAGCTATTGTTTTTTCTGATAATAAATAAGATTTAGTTTGCTAGATCATTTTTATAAATCTATATCACATGTTTAAATGAACTTCACAAAACTCTATTTTCTATGCCTAATCCTGCATAAAACTAACATCTTTCCTGAATTTTCTATTTAATAATAAAAATCAAATTTAGAATCATCAGATGACACATGATGAATAACCAAATACTTAGCTCACTGTTTTTAAAACTTGTTGCTAAAGAAGGCTTCTTTGCTACGGCAATAGATGGCATCACTTTGATGCGTGTAGATCACAACACACCACCATTAGCCGTATTGCAAGAACCGACCTTAGTTTTTGTTTTACAAGGCAGTAAACGTGGTTATATCGGAACTGAAACCTATGCATTTCAGCAAGGTGAATGCCTTATCGTCTCTGTGTCTATGCCATTTGATTGTGATACGTTTGCGAGTCCTGAATTACCTATGATTGCGGTCAGCATGAAACTAGAGGCGAATACGGTAAATGAGTTATTAGCAAAAATATATTTTGAAAATGAGCAATTTAAACCACTCACTACAGGCATGAGTGTCATTCAATATGATGAAACCATTTCGAATGTATTGATACGATTATTAAAAACTTTAAGTTCTGAACAAGACAGCTTGATTTTAGGTGAACAAATTAAACGAGAGTTATTGTATCGAGTGATTCAACATTCGGGTGCAGATGCTTTAACAGGATTAGTAGTTCAAGGCAATTTACGACAGATTTATAAGATTTGTGAATATATTCAACATCATTTTACAGAGAAATTAACAGTGGAAATGTTTGCTGAGCAAGCCAATATGAGTATTTCTGCGTTTCATAAAGCATTCAAACAAGTCACATTACATTCACCTTTGCAGTATCTCAAAGTCACGCGGTTGCATAAGGCAAAACAAATGTTGCAAAACGAAAACCAAAGCGTTGCTCAAGCAGCTTATGCTGTTGGTTATCAAAGCTCATCTCAATTTAGTCGAGAGTTTAAAAAGCAGTTTGGTTTTTCTCCTAATCAAACTGAAGTAAATATAGATAAGGAATGAGTAAATCATGAATCAAAATAGTAGTGAACAAATGAAATATATCGAAATTACTCAAGCTGGCGGTCCTGAAGTTCTAAAAGTTGTACAAGGTAAGAAACCTGAGATTAAAGAAGATGAAGTACTAATTGAAGTCTATGCCACAGGCATCAATCGCCCTGATATTTTGCAACGACAAGGGTTGTATCCGATGCCGAAAGGCGTAACGCAAATTCCAGGATTGGAAGTTGCTGGCATCATTTCGCAAATCGGTTCAAAAGTAGAAAAATTTAAAGTCGGTGATAAAGTCTGCGCGCTGACTAACGGCGGAGGATATGCAGAATACTGTGCTGTCCCAGCAAATCAAACTTTAGTGATTCCAAAAAATCTGAGTTTTATTGAAGCTGCAGCTATTCCAGAAACTTATTTCACAGTATGGGCAAATCTATTTCAGATCGGACAGTTAAAAAAGAATGAAACCGTGTTAATTCATGGAGGAGCCAGTGGAATTGGTTCTACAGCGTTGAGCTTATGTCATGCGATGGGTATTCAGACTTTTTCCATAGTGGGAAGTGACGAAAAAGCAGAAAAATTAAGCTCAATTTCGACTGTTATTAATTATAAAAAGCAAGATTTTGAACAAGAAATCTTATCACTCACAGATCAGCAAGGTGTTGATGTGATCTTAGATATTATCGGTGCTGCTTACTTTAATCAGAATCTGAGATTGCTAAAAAGAGATGGGCGACTGGTAATTATCGGATTTATGGGCGGTCGAAAAGTAGATGGCTTTGATATTCAAGAACTCATGCTCAAACGCGCTGTGGTGACTGGCTCAACGATGCGTGCTCGAACCAATGATGAAAAAGCAAAAATTACCCAAGAATTGGAGCAGTTTGTTTGGCCACTCATCGAAACAGGTCAATGTAAACCGATTATTTATAAGACTTTTGCTTTTGAAGAGGTTGCAGCAGCACACCAATGTTTGGAAAGCAGTGAACATGTTGGAAAAGTGGTACTCGAAATTAAATCCTAATTTTGCCTAATCGTATTCATTCTATGCCTATTTATACATCAAGCTTGAGAATGATCACTTGGAAAAGCAATATGTAAATCAAACATATCCTAGAAGGAATTTGAACATGACAATAAATATAGATGATCGTAACCCAACCCCAGATTTAGCTGAAGATAATGCTTTTTTTCCATCACCTTATTCTCTAAGTCAGTATACGGCTCCAAAAACTGACTATGACGGAACTACATATCCAAATCCATATCAAGGCGATAAAAAGATCCTCATGATTGCAACGGATGAACGCTATATTCTGATGCAAAATGACAAGTTTTTTTCTACAGGAAATCATCCAGTAGAAATGTTGTTACCGATGTTCCATTTAGACAATGCTGGTTTTGCCTTTGACGTTGCAACACTTTCAGGTAATCCAGTTAAACTGGAAATGTGGGCAATGCCAAAAGAAGAGCAAGTGGTTTTGGATACCTATCACAAGTACGAAAAACAACTGAAATCTCCACTTAAATTGGCAGATATTTTAGATCAGGCTTTAAGCAGTGACTCACCATATGCTGGTATTTTCATTCCAGGTGGGCATGGGGTTTTGGCTAAAATTCCTCAGAGTAAAGAAGTTAAGGCTTTATTAAAATGGGCAGTGGATAATGACAAATATGTTATTACTTTATGTCATGGCCCAGCTTCTTTATTAGCAGCCGCAGTTGATGAAAGTCCAAATGATTATATTTTTAAAGGCTATCAAGTCTGTGTTTTCCCAGATTCATTAGATAAAGGTGCCAATATTGATATTGGATATATGCCTGGACAATTGCCGTGGCTCGTCGGCGAAAAGCTTGAAAAGCTTGGTGTAGAAATCT
>NZ_JADKPY010000053.1:0-64164 GCF_015351505.1 Acinetobacter sp. SK-43 | reverse complement strand
ATATCTCGATTTGCTTAAATTACTCCGTAACAATCCTCTTTAACTTCCTAAGCCCCATCTTAAATAAGGGAATCACAGGGCAAGTTCATCAAGATCGAAAACTGTTAACGGGTGATAGTCCCTTAGCCTCTAATAATTTGGGGAAACTTGCTGCTGAAACTTTATTAGCTGATCCAAGCCTTAACGCATAAGCTATTTTATAAGTTCAAAGCCCAATTCAATATTGGGCTTTTTCTTGAGAAAAATTTAAAACCTGTAAGCTAGCTGACAAATCATGTCCGCAATCTTGATTATGTTAGAAAAGTAGCAAGATATAATTAAATAGTTAGAGATCATCAATGAAAATATGTATTTATGGTGCAGGCAGTATTGGATGCTATCTTGGCGGTAGATTGGTTGCTGCTGACTATGACATAGATTTTATTGTTCGTCCTAGAGTTCAGCAAGAACTTCAAACTTACGGTTTAACTGTTTCAGATTATACAGGATTCAAGCAAACTATTTCTGTAAATCAATTACAAATGAGCATTGATCCCAATGTAGCAGCTCATGCTGATATTGTCTTTGTTTGCGTAAAATCAACATCTACTGAACAAGTAGCACTTGAATTAAAAGATATTTTAAAGAAAAAGACCATTATTATTAGTTTTCAAAATGGCTTAAGTAATGTGGGAATTCTAAAACGAATTTTAACAGACCACATTATACTCGAAGGAATGGTACCTTTTAATGTCGCAGCTTTGGGGAGTGGTCGTTTCCACCAAGGAACTGATGGGGCTTTGTATGTAAAAAACCATGAGCAATTAGCTGAACTCGTACTTGCGTTTCAAAAAGCGCAGTTAGAGATTCAGTTAGAACAAGATATGCAAGCTGTGCAATGGGCAAAATTATTATTGAACTTAAATAATTCAATCAATGCGTTATCCCAACTTCCACTGAAACAAGAATTATCTATTCGAGAATATCGTCAGTGTTTGGCACTTGCTCAATTAGAAACATTAAATCTATTAAAAATAGCCAAAATCAAACCAGCAAAACTGACTCCAATTCCGGCACAATTTATTCCTAAAATTTTAAAACTACCCAATCCTATATTTAAGATTATCAGTAAGAAAATGCTCGCGATTGATCCACTTGCGCGTTCTTCGATGGCTGATGATTTAATGGTTGGAAGAAAAACTGAAATCGATTGGATTAATGGTGAAGTTGTTAATTTAGCTAGACAGTTGAATCTTACAGCACCAATTAACCAAAAATTAATTGAGCTAGTAAAACAGGCAGAATCAGAACCGAAAGTATGGTCTGGATCAAAACTTAAAGCACAGTTAACGCAATTGTGATTTGATTATGCATAAAAAAAGCGTACAGCATCTCTATACGCTTTTTTGATAAAAATTTTAGATTAGACTGTTTTAACAGCATCTTGAGAGGCAAATTTCGTAATTAATATGCCGAATATAGTCGCGAAGATATACATGAAAATGGAGTATACCGCGGCAGGCATCGCGATGGTGGTACTTGCCATAATCGTGAGAGCAATCGTCATGGCTAAAGTGCTGTTATGAATCCCGATCTCAAATGCACATGCACGTGCTTGATATGAACTAATGCCTAACATTCGTGGCACGAAATATCCAACCATTAAACTAATAGCACAGAATAGTGCGGTTGCTAAACCAATCTGCCCCAAATAATCTACCAAGTTGCTTCGTTCTTTAATAATTGCGCCTAGAATGATAATCAGCAGAAAAACCACGGCAAAGATTCGTACAGGACGATTCAGTTTTTCAGCAACATGCGGTGCATAATGACGAATGATCATTCCGATGCATACAGGCACTAAAATAATCAGAAAAACTTGTAAAACCTTAGTAAATTGCAGACCGACTTGCTGCCCTTCATTCATAAAATGTAGAATCGAAAAATTTACAATTAAGGGTAGGAACACCGCTGCGATAATAGCGTTAATAGCAGTTAACGTAATATTAAGTGCAATATCACCTTTATATAAATAGCTAAATAAATTGGCTGTCGTACCGCCAGGTGATGCAGCCAATAGCATCAAACCGACTGCTAAAAGCGGTGGTAAAGCAAGTATTTTACAAATGAAAAACGCTATCCCTACTAATAAAATGAGTTGGCAGAACAATGCTATTAAAACAGCTTTAGGGTGTTTGCTGACTCGCGCAAAGTCTTTAAGTGTTAGTTCTAGCCCCATACCTGCCATAACGATGGCTAAGGCGATAGGCAAAAATATTGTGATCAGTCCTGAATCCATAAACCGTGCTTTCCTAAATGAGTTTTATTTTGATAAATAATTGATATCGTTTTAAAAGTGACCATCATCGTGTACAAATCAAGGATGATCTAAGTTTCGATCTAGCACTTTAAACATATATTTATTTGAAAATCTGTCAACTACACGACAACTGATATTTTTATGTGAATTTCTAATAACTAAAAGGCAAGTACAACTCGTGTACTTGCCTTTACTTTAAACTGACTTATCGAGATAAATAAGCTTTTTTAAATTTTAAAAGAAACCCGCTGGTTTAGTTGAGTAGCTCACCAATAGGTTCTTGGTTTGTTGGTAATGGTCTAACATCATGCGATGGTTTTCACGACCAATACCTGATTTTTTGTAACCACCAAATGCTGCATGAGCAGGGTAAATGTGATAACAATTTGTCCATACACGACCCGCTTCTATTGCACGACCTGCACGGTATGAAGTATGTGCAGAACGTGACCAAACTCCAGCTCCTAAGCCATAAATGGTTTCATTGGCAATTTTGATTGCTTCATCAAAATCTTTGAAAGTGGTCACTGACAATACAGGTCCAAAAATTTCTTCTTGGAAAATTTGCATACTGTTGTGTCCTTTGAACACCGTCGGTTCAATATAGAAACCTTCACCAACTTCTTGACGAGCACCACCACCTACAAGTACTTCAGCACCTTCCTCACGACCTGTGCTGATACAACGTAGAATTTTCTCTTGCTGTTCTAAGGAAGCCTGAGCGCCAACCATGGTTTCAGTATCTAATGGATGACCCAACTTAATTCGTTTAACTCGCTCGATTGCTTTTTCTAAAAACTTATCTGCGATACTTTCTTGAATTAAGGCACGAGAAGGACAAGTACATACTTCACCTTGATTCAGCGCAAACATTGCAAAGCCCTCTAGCGCTTTATCAAGATAATCATCATCTTTGTCCATCACATCTTCAAAGAAGACATTTGGTGATTTACCCCCAAGCTCCAAGGTGACTGGAATAATATTCTCAGTTGCATATTGCATGATGAGCTGACCGACTTGAGTAGAACCAGTAAATGCAATTTTAGCAATACGAGGACTAGTTGCTAATGGTCGACCCACTTCAGCACCAAAACCATTAACAACGTTGAGAACACCTGGTGGAAGTATGTCTTGGATAAGTTCTAAGACCAGTAAAATACCCACAGGTGTTTGTTCTGCTGGTTTTAAAACAATACAGTTACCCGCCGCGAGTGCTGGTGCGAGTTTCCAAGCCGCCATCAAAATCGGGAAGTTCCACGGAATGATTTGACCTACAACGCCTAAAGGCTCGTGAAAGTGGTAGGCAATCGTATCTTCATCAATCTCTGAAATTCCGCCTTCTTGTGCACGAATACATCCAGCAAAATAGCGGAAGTGATCTATCGCTAACGGGATGTCCGCGGCTAAAGTTTCACGTACTGGTTTACCATTGTCCCAAGTTTCTGCAACTGCAAGAAACTCAAGGTTTTGTTCCATACGATCCGCTATTTTTAATAAAATATTTGAACGCGTTGTAGCTGAGCTTTTATTCCATTCAGCTTTTGCTTTATGTGCTGCATCGAGAGCAAGTTCAATGTCTTCAACTGAAGAACGAGGGATCTTTGTAAACACTTTGCCATCGACAGGTGAAACATTATCGAAGTATTCTCCTCTTATAGGAGCTACCCATTGACCGCCAATAAAGTTCTCATATTGAGATTTAAATTGGACTTTTGAACCAGGTTGGTTAGGATCGATGTAACGCATATATAAATTCCTTTGCTTATAATTGATTTAACGATCTACAGCTTTGGTATAAGGTACTTTTGTACGTTATTTCATTAGGATATAAGTGCGAAGGTTGGAGAAAGGTTGGAAACCATGATCAAGTGTGAGGGATACACAAATGTTTACAAAACAAGAGTTATTGCAACATCGTTCGTCCGTTGATCAGCTAAAAAAACAAAGTAGTCTGTCGCCACAAAATGCTGAAAAACTTGGTCAAAGTATTGCGAGTTCATGGCAGCGATCTGTTTCGTCCTCGATTCCTAAAGAACGCTTAGCAGCACCACTATTAAGTCAAAATAAAAAGAACAAAAGCAGTTTGGACCTAGCACTTGAGACCTGTTCCGATGAACTAAGTCATATTGCAGAACAATCTTCAATGGTTATCGCGGTAGGTGACGTTGGAAGTACGATTATTTGGACTGCATCTAGTCATCAAATGCAAAGTGCAGCTGAAAAAGTGCATTTTATTGCAGGTGGGCAGTGGGCTGAAGATATGGTCGGAACCAATGCTCTAGCACTTTCTTTAAAGACTCAACAATCAAGTTGTGTGTTCTCAAATGAACATTACATGGAGTCTATTCATGATTGGGTCTGCTATGCAGCACCAATTTTAGACCCGTATTCAAAACAGGTATTAGGTGTCGTTGATTTATCTACGACATGGAAAAAACACAATACACTCGGTGTATTGGCTGCTGAACGATGTGCATCTATTATTCAAACTGCTTTAATCGAACAACAGCGCCAACGTTTATATATTCGTGCCTTTGCCACGCCTCAAATTATTTTTAACCATAAATCATTGGTATTAACTCCAAGACAGGTCGAGATATTAGTCATTTTAGCCTTATGCCCAAATGGCTTGAATTTAGAAAATTTACATCAAGCATTATATGGTGAGCGTAAGGTGAGTATCGGTACGCTCAAAGCAGAAATGTCTCAACTACGGGATATTTTAGGTGGTATGTTGGGTTCTCGCCCATATCGTCTACTGGCTGATGTTGAAGCTGATTTTCTGTCAGCAGAGCAGGCTTTAGATGCAGGTTATGTCGCGTCTGCACTTCAATTATATAAAGGTGTTTTCCTCTCTAAAACTGAAAGTCCATTTTTATGTGCATGGCGTGATTGTCTTGAGTCTCGCTTAAGCGATGCGATTTTCAAAACTAAAGAAACAGACCTACTCCTTAAACATGTGGCCCATTTCCCAGAAGCAATCGATGCTGTAGAACGTCTAATGGAATTGTTCCCGAGCGAACATCCTGCACGCTTATCTTTGAGTAAGTTTAAAGACGTATATTGATTGAATATTTGAGATTAGAATTATCTAGCGTTAATTAAAAAATGAAATTTGCTTTGCCTGAAAAAGAACTCGATATTCTGTAGAAAGATCAAAAAATTAAATAAATCATTTTTTACTTTGAATTTTAATTTATATAAAAAAGTGGGAATATAACCATTTTAATATTCCCACAAAAAAGTAAGCCAAGTCTCGGAGTTCTGGCTTACTTTTGAGAGGAAAGCGTTATAAAGCAGCTTTAAAAATTTCTACCACTTGAGCATGTGTTGCTTTACGTGGGTTGGTCAGCATACATGCATCTTTTTGAGCATTTTCAGCCATTATTGCCAAGTCCTCAGTTTTTACACCAAGTTCGGTTAATCCTGATGGGATGCCAATTGATGATGAGAGTTCACGAATTGCATCAATTGCGGCAAATGCAGCTTCTGTTTCAGTGAAACCTTCAACATTAACGCCCATTAACTCTGCAATTTTTGCATAACGATCTTGACAAGCGATTAAATTAAATTCGCATACATGTGGTAAAAGCACCGCATTACATACGCCATGAGGAAGATTGTAGAACCCACCAAGTTGATGTGCCATTGCATGGACATAACCTAGAGATGCATTATTAAATGCCATACCCGCTAGATATTGTGCATAGCTCATTGCATCGCGTGCTTCGATATTTTCACCATTGGCTACAGCAGGGCGTAACCATTGACTGATCATAGTAATCGCTTTCTCAGCACAGGCATCTGTAATTGGATTTGCGGCAGTAGAGACATAAGCTTCGACGGCATGAGTTAATGCATCCATTCCTGTAGCTGCCGTTAAACCTGCAGGTTTTGCAACCATAAGCTTAGGGTCATCAATTGCAATCAGAGGTGTACAACGCCAGTCTACAATTGCCATTTTGACATGAGTATCCGTGTTGGTAATGATGCAGAAACGCGTCATTTCTGAGGCTGTACCTGCTGTAGTATTGATTGCAATCAAGGGAGTCATCGGAACTGTACTTTTATCAATTCCTTCATAATCACGAATATGTCCGCCGCCAGCAGTTACAAGACCAATCCCTTTCGCACAATCGTGTGATGAACCGCCACCTAATGAAACGATAAAATCACATCCATTGTCGTTGTAGGCTTTAACACCGTTGTGAACATTAATATCTGTTGGGTTAGGCTCTGCACCTGGAAAGATGTGGCTATCTACACCAGCTTCTTTCAAATATCCTGAAATAGTATCTGCTACACCAAATTTAAATAGACCTTCGTCTGTAACGATTAATGCTTTTTTTGCACCGAGATTTTGTGCTTTCGTTCCAATCTCTTTTGCACAGCCTGGACCAAAGAGAGAAACGCAAGGGATATAAAAACCGTTTGTTTTATCTGCAATATTTTTAAAAGCCATGGAGTGATTCCTTCTTCCATTTTCCATTGTTTGTTATTCAGGTGAGTTACACCTTGAACTTAGTATGGAGTGCTTAAAAAAATTTCCTACCTACCAAATACCTACCAAAATATTGTTTAAAAATAAAAGGGATACGCTACATAAAGTTGAGTATCCCTATACAAAGTTTAAGTCTTTAGAATTTATGAGTGTAGTTTACAAACATGCGATCCTCACCAAAATCATTTCCATGCTTCACATCATAATCAATTCGAATATATTGCAATGCCAAACCTTTGAGATAGGGCTGTTGAAAAGCATAGTTCAAGATAATATTAGACTCACTTTCATGATTTTTTTTACCATCAGCCGTTTCGAAATCCTCACCATAAACATATTTTACGGCTGCATTAAAACCAGGGATATAATCTTTAAAATTATAACCATAGATAAAATGATATGATTTTTCATCTTTTTTAAAGAAACCTGTAGCATTCCAATTAATAAAATATGTTTCAGGAAGAAAACCATCTGGTAATGGGTAGGCAGATTCACCAATAATTTGCTGATAGCCTAAACCAAAAGTATGATTATTTATTTTCAATGTTTCTAATAAACCAATATTTTGTGCATCAATATTAAAATTATTTCCATCTTCTTGAGCATTAAAATATTTAAATTTAGAATTAAGCACATAATTTTTACCTTTCAAATTATGCTCTAAACCCAAATAATGTTTATTGTATAAATCCTCCATGTTGCCATAATAATATTCTCCCTTTAAATCAGGGGAGAACTGATAGCGTAAATCAATATAATTTAAGCCATCCGAGTATTCTGTCTTTCCATTTGAAGTAAAAGAGAATTTACGAAAATCTTCTTCATTACGAGGGGATACTTTTTCAACATGACCTATTTCTGCGTAAAGTTGATCAGTTAATTGTGACTTAAGGTTTGCACCCCAATAAGATGTTAAGAGCTGACGACTGGTATCTATGGCAGTAACAGGTAAGTCTAACCAAAGCTCACCAACACTCAACAAGGTTCGGTTATAACCCAATTTTAATGTGGCGCCGTGTTTTAAATAATCGGAAGCTTGTGATTGAGTCACTTTATCAAATGGTAATACTGTATCAGCCACATGTTTATCTGAACTTAATCTAACAGCATATTGAACGGAAGCATCGACACCGATTGTCAAAGGTTTTTCGGCAATACTTAATGGTGTCTCAAGCATTCGTGAGTTATAAAACAAAGAGGCAGCTTGAGACCAACTTCCAGTATCCTTCAGTGCTTCATTCTCAAAATTACGATTGATGTAGGCATTTTTTAAGGTAAATTTCCATTCTTCTTTAGCGCTTACATTATCAGCCCAAAGTGAAGTTGAAACTAATCCACCTATGAGTGAAATTGAGGACAAAATAAGCTTATCACATTTAAATGTATGCATTTTTTAATTTCCATTTTGAGTTGAGTTGCGCCAATCCTCGGCGCAACATTACTTATTGCTGGTTGACTGAAGCTTGTGTTTGAAGAGTTGATTTTGAACTTTCAGGTACATTGACCGCGACTTTTAGATTGACGAGGAAGATCGCAAATGCAGCAATCACACCTGGAATTGCAATTGCTAAGAAGTTCATTTGATGAGGTAGTTCAAAAGTGAGCAATGCACCTGTAAGTACAGGTCCGATAATTGCACCTATACGACCGATACCTGATGCCCAGCCCATACCTGTTGAGCGAACAGTAGTTGGATAAAATTGTGCGACGAAAGTATATAGAAGAATTTGTGAACCAATCGTTGCTGCACCTGCTAGAGCAATTAAGCTATAGAGAACAATTTGAGGACTGTTGAATCCCAATAGTATTAAGGCAGCAGCTCCGATTACAAACATTGAGGTAATGACTGGTTTTAAATGGAATCGATCTGCTAAAGCACCGCCTCCAATTGCACCAACCATACCGCCAATGTTCAATGCAAATAAGAACAGCATACTTGCGCCTAAAGAATATCCTGCTTGCAACATCAATTTAGGTAACCAACTTCCCAATGCGTACACCATTAATAGGCACATAAAGAAAGCGATCCAAAACATGAATGTACTAAATGCACGACCATCTTGGAAAAGGGCTTTTACTGGTGCTTCATGATGAATATTTTCATTGAAAACCAATTGAGTATTTTGATGAATGTCTCGTGTAGGTAGCAGCTTATTGATGATCTGTTTAGCTTGTTCTTCCTTTCCAGATTTGATCAGAAATGCCAATGACTCAGGTAGGAATTTCCAAATGATAGGCAACATTAACAATGGAATCCCTGCAATCAGGAACATGATTTGCCATCCCATATCTTTGACTAACCAAGCACCTAATAATGCTGAAGTCATACCACCAATAGCATAGCCACTAAACATAATTGCGACTAAAGTACTTCGAATTTTTTTAGGTGCATATTCCGTCATTAATGCAACAACGTTTGGCATTACACCGCCTATACCTAATCCTGCTATGAATCTTAAAATTGCAAATTCAACGGGATTGGTTGCAAAAGCCCCTAGAAATGTAAAACCACTAAACAAGGTGACACAGATCATGATGGTTTTCTTTCTTCCTAAACGATCTGATAATGTGCCGAATATCATTGCACCAAACATCATTCCAAATAGGGCAGCACTTGCTAATAATCCTGCTTGAACAGCAGTTAATGACCATTGCTGCATTAATAATGGTAATGCGACACCGTAAATAACTAGATCATAGCCGTCGAAAATAATAATTAGTAAGCACCAAACTAAAACCTTCCAATGAAATAAACTAAATTTGGCATTATCAATTGTTTCATTGATATTTACTTTTTCCATATACATCCTTCACCTCCAATTTGTGAAGCTTTGTTTTATTAGTGTTTAAACTATTTTGTTATGGAGATTCAGTCAAAAACCAAATTGATATATCTTTATGTCTTTAAGGTATTGAATTTATTATTTTCTATCTAAATTCTAGAAGACAAAAAGCAGAGTATTTTTATACTCTGCTTTTTTATAACAATAGGTATATTAAATAAATTGATTTATATGCTGATTAAACTCAACAGGTGCTTCAACGTTTGAAATATGTGAAGCATTAATTTCAACCAACTGAGCCTTTGGTATGTGCTGCAACATCCATTCAGCATCTGTAACTGTGGTCACAGGATCATGAATTCCTGCAATAATTAAAACAGGTATCGTGATTTGTTTTAGTTCATCACGAAGATCCGCTTTAGCCAAAGCCTCACAACAATTGGCATAGCCCAGTACACTGCCAGCACTTAAGTCGTTACATAGGTGGTTGACAACTGAAGGATGACTTTGGATAAAGGGATCGGTAAACCAACGAGATGCTGCGGTTGCAGCAATTGGTTCTAAACCTTGCTTTCGTACCAGTTCGGCACGATCTTGCCATGCTTGTTCCTGTCCAATCTTCGCTGCGGTATTGGCAATAATCACATGACTAAAACGCGATGGATAATGAATCGCTAACCATTGTCCAGTTAGACCGCCCATTGAAATTCCACAAAAGGCGGCTTTTTCAATCTTCAAATGATCAAGTAAAGCAATCACATCTTCACCTAACTGTTGCAAAGTGTAAGGACCAGTTGGAGTAGAAGATGAACCATGACCACGAGTGTCATAACAAATCACAAAAAAACGATCTTTAAAAAAATTAAACTGCTGTTGCCACATCCCAAAATTCGTACCTAGGGAGTTGGAGAACACCAGAGCAGGGGCATTTGCATCACCAAAGGTCTGATAATGAATCATGACATCTGCGGATTGGAACATCGGCATTACTGTTCTCCTGTATCTAGATCAACACGCTGAATAATCAAAGCAATACCTTGACCCACACCGATACACATCGAACACAAAGCATATTGTCCCTTGATCTGTTCAAGTTGGTTCAGCGCGGTGGTCACTAATCTCGCACCCGATGCACCCAGTGGATGACCTAAAGCGATCGCACCACCATTTGGATTGATACGCGCATCATCATCTGCCAAACCTAAATCACGAGTCACCGCTAGAGCTTGAGCTGCAAAGGCTTCGTTTAACTCAATCACATCCATTTGTTCTAATGTCAGATTGGCTTGTTTCAGTAACTTTTTGATTGCAGGCGCAGGGGCAAAGCCCATAATGCGGGGTTCAACACCCACCGTAGTGGCTGCAATGATTTTGGCACGAGGCTTAAGTTGGTATTGAGCAACCGCATCATCTGAGGCAATCAATAGTGCTGCTGCACCATCGTTAATACCTGAAGCGTTACCCGCAGTCACTGTGCCATCTGCTTTCACCACACCTTTGAGTTTCGTCAATGCTTCAATGGTGGTGGATGCACGTGGGTGTTCATCGGTATCAATCACGACCGCATCACCTTTACGTTGTGGGATCGTGACTGGAACGATTTCTTGTTTAAAAAAGCCTTTGGCTTGCGCTGCTGCAGTCCGTTGTTGGCTGTTTAGGGCAAACTGGTCTTGATCGATCCGATTAATCTTAAATTGTTCTGCGACGTTTTCCGCAGTTTGTGGCATGGTGTCTACACCATACATTTCTTTCAGTTTTGGATTGATAAAACGCCAACCCATTGTGGTGTCTTCAATCTTTTGACTACGACCAAAAGCACTGTCCGATTTACCCATCACATAGGGTGCACGGCTCATGCTCTCGACACCACCTGCAATAATGAGATTTGCTTCACCTGCTTTAATCGCACGTGCAGCCATGGCAATCGCATCTAAAGATGAACCACATAAACGGTTCACTGTGGTTGCAGGGACTTGATAAGGCAAGCCAGCCAATAATGCGGACATACGCCCCACATTACGGTTATCTTCACCTGCTTGATTGGCACAGCCATAGATCACATCATCCACCTGTTGCCAATCGACCGTTGGATTACGTTGCATTAAGGCTTGAATCGGAACTGCACCAAGGTCATCAGCACGTACAGGGGCTAAACCACCTGCATAACGTCCAAAGGGGGTACGAATGGCATCAATGATGTATGCATTTTTCATAGTCTTATACTTCCATATTTCAATCTGTTGGGACCACTGCCACAAATTACGGGTTCAGTCATACTTCCTTTGCGTAGGCGATGCCTCACTTTTGACAGGGCAAAAGTGACAAAACCCATTGTTGAACAGAGGAGACTTCCTTGCCTCCCTGTCCAACGGGCGACATCCATGTCGCCTGTCACGATAGTTAACTACGGGAAAAAATCTAAATATAAGTGAGTAAAAAACTGCATTTAAATCATTCCAATCAGTATTTCGCGGTGGCGACATGGATGTCGCCTCGTTACTAAGCACAACACGGATGTTGTGTCTGAGTAACAAAGGATTTTTGTTACTTTTTATCCTTAAAAAGTAAGATGCCGCCTATACAAAAAGCTTTTGCTTTAACCCGTAATTAGTTGCTGGTAAACATTAACCCTGTGTCGCATCAATCAACTGAGCACCCGTCAACACCTGTAGTTCCTCAAAACTCAGACCATCCACTTTCTCAATCACTTTTAAACCTTCTGTGGTCACATCAATCACACACAGATCGGTATAGATACGATCAACACATTTCAGACCCGTTGCAGGATAAGAAAGCTCCTCAACAATCTTCGGTTCACCTTGCTTGGTGACATGATCGGTAGTGATAAACACTTTCTTTGCACCTACAGCCAAATCCATTGCACCACCCACAGCAGGAATCGCATCGGCTGCACCTGTATGCCAATTGGCAAGATCACCGTTGGCTGCGACTTGAAATGCACCCAGTACCGCGATATCTAAATGACCCCCACGCATCATGGCAAAGGAATCACCATGATGGAAAAAGCATCCCCCTGTGAGCATGGTCACATATTCTTTGCCTGCATTAATCAGCTCAGGATCTTCTTCACCTTTGGCTGGTGGTGGGCCAAATGCCAATAAACCATTTTCAGAATGCAGAAAAACATCTTTATCCGCAGGTAAGTAATTTGAAATCTTAGTGGGTAAGCCAATACCTAAATTGACATAGGCACCATCAGGAATATCTTGTGCAACACGTTCTGCAATTTGGTCACGGCTGAGTTTTTGATAGCTCATTGTTATTCTCCTTATTGCGCAGCGACAGGTGATATTGCTTTAACAGCAACCACATGCTGGACAAAAATCCCTGGGGTAATAATGTGTTCAGGATCAAGCTGACCGAGTTCTACTACTTCAGAAACTTGAGCGATGGTGACATCTGCAGCCATGGCCATGATCGGTCCAAAGTTACGTGCCGATTTATTAAAAACTAAATTGCCCCAACGATCACCTTTGTGAGCTTTGATTAAGGCAAAGTCAGCTTTAATGGGATATTCAAGAACGTAGTTTTTGCCATCGATATGACGAGTTTCTTTGCCTTCTGCCAATATTGTTCCGAAGCCAGTCGGTGTAAATACCGCCCCTAAACCCATCCCAGCAGCTTGGATACGGCAAGCGAGATTGCCTTGTGGGACGAGTTCTAATTCGATTTTGCCTGCATGGTAGAGTTCATCGAACACCCATGAATCAGACTGACGAGGGAAGGAACAGATGATTTTACGGACTGCACCTGTTTTTAGGAGTTTGGCAAGACCATAATCGCCATTGCCTGCATTGTTATTGACGATGACAAGGTCTTTAACCCCGAGTTCAATCAGAGCATCGATGAGTTCAGCAGGTTGTCCTGCGGTTCCAAAACCACCAATCATGATGGTTGAGCCATCTTGGATTTGGGAGAGTGCTTCAACCAGTGAAGCTTGTGATTTGTCGATCATAATAAATTCATCCTACAATCAAGTCTTGCTGATCTGTTTTTCAGAAGATGACTGGGTCATCACAGTATTTGGGTGGGTGTGAGGATTTAAAAGAATCTGGGCAATAACACCGATACAGATGCCCCAAAAAACTGAGCTAAGTCCAAGAAAGTGCATTCCTGAAACCGTTGCAAGAAATGTGATTAATGCTGCATCGCGCTGATGATCATCTTTCATCGCAATCATGACATTTGTCCCAATCGCCCCAAGCAGAGCTAATCCTGCTAAAGCTGCGATGAGTTCTTTGGGAAGAAGGCTGAAGAGCATGACAATACTGCCAGCAAATAAGCCACCTAAAATATAGAAAATACCGTTCGCAATACCTGCGATATAACGCTTCTCTTTGAGTTCATGAGCATCTTTACCCATACATAGAGCAGCAGTAATTGCAGCAAGTACAATCGTAATTCCACCTACACATGCGACTGCGAGTGAAGCGATGCTTGATGCTGTAATAATCGGTTTAGCAGGGGTGTCATAGCCACTCAGTTTCATAATTGCCATACCTGGCAAAAACTGTCCTGTCAGACTCACAAGAATTAAAGGTAAAGCCAAGTTTAATGTAGAGTGCCAAGTCCATTCTGGATAAATAAAATGAGGAATGGCAAAACTAAACTGCATTTCAACAGGATTCATTTTTCCTAAAACTAAGCTGAGTGAAACACCACACAACAAAACCCACAGCATGGTATAACGAGGTGAATATCGTTTTGCTAATAAATAACAAAGCAACATGCTGAAAACGATCAAAGGCATGGAATCCGTTGCTACAAATAATCCGAGCCCAAATTGAAATAAAATCCCTGCCATCATGCCTGCTGCGATTCCTTGAGGAATCCATTTCAGCAATTTGTCAAAATATCCTGTCGCTCCAACTATAAAAATGACAATCGCTGAAGTGATATAAGCTGCAACAACTTCATTCAAAGAGATATTTGGAAATAGTGAAACCAATAATGCCGTACCAGGAGCTGACCATGCTGTGATGACAGGGGTTTTATAACGAATTGAAAGATAGATTCCAGCAACAGCAGCACCAATTGATATGCCCCAAATCCATGAAATCATCATTTCTGTTGAGATATTGGCTTTTTGTGCTGCTTGGAAAAAGATAATAAGCGGGCCAGAATATGAGATCAGAACCGCTAAAAACCCTGCAATAGTTGCTGAAATAGACCAATCATTTTTTAAACTCGTCAACAGGTTAGTCATAGCGCCTCCTTGCAAGATTTCCTGCTGTTTAGATCAGAATTAACCCTGATCACCACCACCAACTGCAATTACACTGCCAGTCATATAAGACGACTCTTCAGATGCTAGAAAAAGAATGGCATTTACCTGTTCATCGATAGTTCCATATCGTCCCATCAGACTTCTTTCTTTGGTTTGATCTACAACCTGTTGCATCCAAACTTTTTCATCTTCGCTAAGTGGAGCTGAATTACGAGGTACTTTACGTGGTGGAGCGTCTGTTCCACCCGTAGCAATCGCATTCACTCTGATGCCATTTTTGGCATGCTCAAAAGCCAACGATGCGGTAAGTGCATTTACACCACCTTTAGCTGCCGAATATGGAATGCGATTGATACCACGGGTAGCGATAGACGATACGTTGACGATGACCCCATATTGATGCTTCAACATTTCAGGTAGAACTGCACGACAACACCATAAAGTTGGAAACAGAGAACGATTGATTTCCTTGATAATTTGCTCTTCGCTAAATTCATCAAAGGGTTTCATCCAGATCGCACCGCCAACATTATTGATGAGTACATCTACTCGGCCAAACTCCTGAATCGCTTTGTCTACAACAGCTTGGGCACCATCATAGCGCTCTAAATCAGCTTGTACTGTGATTGCATGACCACCTGTGCTACGGATTTCTGAAGCAACTTCATCGACCAACTCTGAACGATCGGCTAAAACCACATATCCATTTTCAGCGGCTACCCGAATTGCAACGCTACGTCCAATCCCTTGAGCAGCACCCGTTACGATGACGATTTTGTTCTTAAATCTATCTTGAAATATCATGCTGATCTCCGATTTGATTAATTTGCAGAAAATTTTTCAAATAAGAAATTGGCAGGTTTAATTCCTTCTTGATCTAACCAACTACGAACAGCTTCAACCATTGGTACTGGACCACAAAGGTATACGTCAACATCACCATTGTTAAGCCAATCATTTTCAATATGACCTGTTACATAGCCTTTGCGCTCATGTTGACTTTCAGGATGTGCAACAACCGTTCGATATTCAAACCAAGCATACTTACTTTGCAATTCATCTAACTTTTCTATTGCGACAAGATCAAAGTCATTTGTCACACCGAAAACTAAACGAATAGGGTGATCTGAACCCTTTTCTTCAAGTACTTGAAGCATTGACATAAAAGGGGCAATACCAGTTCCACCTGCGAGCATCAAAACGGGTCTAGTGACATGACGTAAGTAGAAGCTTCCAAATGGACCTGTGAAGTGCATTTTGTCACCAGCTTTTGCGTTCTTACTCAAAAATTCGCTCATTTGACCATTTGGGACGTTACGCACCACAAAACCCGTTAAACGATTGCCTGGTTTTGAACTAAATGAATATGAACGTGTTTCAGATGTTCCTGGAATACCAACATTTACATATTGACCAGCTAAGAAGTGAATTTCAGGTTGACCATCATCTAGTTGAATATCAAATGTAATTGTTGAGTCAGATAGGTTTTCGACACGTGATAAAGTGCCTTGAAAGCTATGAATTTCTGTCTTACAAACATCAGATGATGCTTGAATTTGGAAAACTGCATCCGAAGTAGGACGACACTGGCAAGCAAGTATGTAGCCTTGTTCAGCTTCTTCAGGTGTTAAAGCATCTTCGATATAAGTTTCTTCTGGCATGTTATAACTACCAGATTCACAGAATGCACGACACGTACCACATGCACCATCTCGGCAATCCAAAGGGATATTGATCTTCTGACGATAGGCTGCGTCAGATAAAGTTTCACCTTGTGTAACTGTAATAAAACGGGTCACACCATCTTCAAATTGAAGTGCTACATTATGGTTAGACATGGCAATCATCCTATTTAAAAATTTTGATCTCGCTTACCCAACCAAAATTCCATTTGGCTGGGCTTACTGGTTAGAGATGATAGATATCAATCACTTGATTGATATAATCGTTCTTTAACACCACATATTTGCTCATGATTTTTGGTTGTTCGTTAGAAAAATCGATCACATAACGAGACATACCGAAATAGCTGTAGTTGGTTTTGTAGCGAAAACTCAATGTGTTCCAATTAAACCGAACGGTGACTTTGTCTCCATCACGTTCGAGCACCTCAATATTGCTAATATTGTGGCTGGTCCTTGTATCTGGCATCGTTGCTGATGAACGTTCTGTTTTGATACGAAATACACGATCTTCTAAACCTTGACGGTTTGGGTAATAAATCAGTGATATTTCAGACTGTGGATCTTCCGTTAACTGATCGTCGTCATCCCATGCAGGCATCCAAAAAGAAGCCTCTGGTGAATAACAACTTAACCATTCATCCCATTGTTCATCGTCTAGAAAACGTGCTTCACGATAAAGAAACTGAGCAATATTTTCTAAAGTTGCTTGAGTTGTTGTGTTCATTTGGCATCTTCCTAAATTTGGCTTTCAGCTAACTTTTTCTCAGTTGCGATAGCATTCTTCATCGACTTTAACCAATACTGATGTTGAGCTAGATATAAGCCTTCATCTTCAGTTTTGATGCCACTTAATTTAGGTTTTAAACCAATTTCATTTGCTGCATCATCGGGTCCATGTATCCAATGTTTTGAACCACGGCACATATCATTCCATTCCAGCTCTAAGCCTGCATAACCTGCTTGGCATGCGCGGAACTCTTCCAAATCATCAGGTGTCGCCATTCCAGAAGCATTAAAGAAATCTTCATATTGACGAATACGACGAGCACGCGCTTCAGGCTCTTCACCAACTGGTGCGATACAGTAAATGGTCACTTCGGTCTTATTGACGCTCAGTGGGCGAAGCACACGAATCTGTGATCCGAACTGATCCATCAAATAAACATTTGGGTAAAGACATAAATTTCGCGAACGCTCAATCATCCATTTAGACATTGCAGCACCAAATTTCTCGGTGTATTCATCTGCTTTTGGATAGTTTGGACGATCTTCTGGATTTGCCCACTGAGTCCACAACAACATATGACCATGTTCGAAACCATATGATCCACCGCCTTGTTTACCCCAAGAACCAGCGCTCATTGCACGGATGTTGTCTCCAGCTTCAGTTTCTTTACGATGTTGTGTAGTAGCTGCATAGTTCCAATGCACAGCAGATACGTGATAACCATCAGCACCATTTTCAGCAGTGAGCTTCCAGTTACCCTCATAGGTATAGGTTGAAGAGCCGCGTAATACTTCTAAACCTTGTTCTGACTGACCAACGATCATGTCAATAATCTTGGTTGTTTCCCCAAGAAACTCTTCTAGAGATGGAACATCAGGATTCAAACTACCGAATAAGAAACCTTTATAACTTTCAAACTTCGCAACTTTCTTTAAATCGTGTGAGCCATCTTGGTTAAAACAGTCAGAATAACCCGCATCGGTAGGATCTTTAACTTTGAGCAATTTACCTGAGTTGTTAAATGTCCAACCATGGAAAGGGCATGTATAAGTCGCTTTATTGCCACGTTTATGGCGACAGAGTTGTGCACCACGATGTGAACAAGCATTAATCATGGCATTTAATTCGCCATTTCGATTACGAGCAATAATGATTGGTTGACGACCAATATAAGTCGTATAAAAGTCATTATTTTTTGGAATTTGGCTTTCGTGAGCTAGATAGACCCAATTACCTTCAAAAATATATTTCATTTCAAGATCAAACATCGCTTGATCTGTAAATACTGAACGATGAAGTTTGTATTCACCTGTTTCTTCATTATCAACTAGCAATTCATCAATGCGATCAAGATGCGTCGTGTTGATTACTGGAATTTTTGGCATGTCCGTTCTCCGACTTTCCTAAGGAGGAAGCCCCGAGTTATTTGATTAAATCTCAATAACTCGGTTCCTAAATTATGCTTGCTTATGCAGATGCACGACGACGATCAACTTCAGTAGAAGGCGCAGAAGCCACTTCTTTGACTAATTCGATATTGAAAGTGATGTGTTTGAATGGTTTATCTAAACCACGACGTTGAATCTCAGCCTCATCAGTGACATCGACAGCCGTCGCTACAAGACCATCACGCGTTGCAAAAGCAAAGTCATCCCACAGGTATTTGTCGCCTTCGATATTGAACTGTGTGGTTAACTTACGGAAACCTGGTGCAGAAACAAAATAATGAACATGCGAAGGGCGGTTACCATGACGACCTAACTTATTCAGAACAAACTGAGTCGTTCCTTCAGGTGGGCAACCATAACCTACAGGCATGGTGGTCAAAGCTACATATTTACCGTTCAAATCAGAAAGAATGGTGCGACGTAGATTGAAATCAGATTGAGACTTATCAAAGAAAGAATAGTTCCCCAAACTATTCGCATGCCACATTTCAACTTTGGCACCTTCGATGATATTGCCGTCTGTATCCGTCACTGTACCTTCGATAATTAAAGTATCGATTTTGTCTGATTCAGAACCATCATCCATACGCGCAAAACCTACAGACTCAGGTGCACCCGCAACATACAGTGGACCTTCAATCGTACGTGGCGTGCCACCAGAAACACCTGCTTTGGCATCGGCTTCATCAGCACGCAAATCTAAATAATGCTCTAGACCTAAGCCCGCAGCGAGTAAACCCAATTCATTGGCTTGACCTGCATCTGTAAAATACTCTAGACCTTTCCACACTTCTGAAGCTTGGATATCCAAATCCTCAATTGCTTGGAATAAATCTCCCAATAAACGTACCACGATGCTTTGAACACGTTGATCGACTGCACCTGTAGCAGTATCAACATTCATTTTTTTCACTAATGCATCAATATCCTGACGATTCATATGATTTCTCCTTAACTATGCATCTCGCGTAGGTGGTGGGGAAACGGAGAGTCATTCAATCCGTTATGCCGTACCACTGTCCTTATCTCTACGACACTCTGAGCAAATGATGACGCTGCTGAGTGACGATGGGGTGTTGTGAATTAACGATCATCCTCACGGATCGAAGAGGGATGACGATTCAATGCCATCACTTCAATGTCCATGTAGGGGTACAAGGGCAAGCCCTGTAAAATGTTGTGTAGCTCTTCGTTGCTTTCGACATCAAAAATACTGATGTTTGAATACTGTCCTGTAATCCGCCAAATATGACGCCACTTACCTTGACGCTGTAGATCTTGCGAATAAGCTTTCTCAACCGCTTTAATCTGATTGGCTTGTTCAGCAGGCATCTCCACAGGAAGATGCACATCCATACGAACCTGAAATAACATGTGCTTTCTCCCTTAAGCCTTACGACGCAACTGCTCGATTTTGTCTTCGTCAATATCGATGCCTAGACCTGCAGTATTTGGCACCACCAATTCAAAATTTTCATAACGCAATGGTGTTTTTAAAATGTCTTGAGTCAGTAAGAGAGGACCAAATAGCTCTGTACCAAAGGCAAGGCTGTCAAAAGTACTAAAGGCATGCGCCGAAGCGATGCTGCCGATCGGACCTTCCAACATAGTGCCGCCATACAGATCAATTCCTGCCAACTTAGCGATTTTGGCCACTTCACAAGCCTCAATCAGACCACCTGATTGTTCGACTTTCACAGCAAAAACATCTGCCACATGCTGTTTCGCTAAACGATAAGCACTGTCAGGACCTGTCAAAGCTTCATCTGCCATGATAGCCACATCAAAACGCTGCGTTAGGCGAGCCAACACTTGAGTTTGTTCAATCGCACAAGGCTGTTCGATCAAATCAATGCCGCCATCCTGCAACTGTTGAATACCTTGGATACATTCCAATTCTGACCAAGCACGATTTACATCAACACGAATACTGATTTCAGGTCCTAAAGCTTTTTTGATGGCAATCACATGATCAACATCATGTTGCACAGGATTGGAACCGATTTTTAACTTGAAAATATTGTGGCGTTTGAGCTCAATCATTTTCTTTGCTTCAGCGATGTCTTTTTCAGTATCACCCGAAGCCAAAGTCCAAAGCACAGGGAGACGATCACGTAGACGACCACCCAATACTTCGCTTAGTGGCAAATTGAGTTGTTTCGCTTGAATATCCAAGAGCGCAGTTTGAATGGCGCATTTTGCAAAGCGATTGCCATTGATAGTTTTACGAATCAATTTGAGTGTTTGAGCCACATTTATTGAAGATTTGATCGACAATAAGAGCGGGGCAAAATAAGTATCGATATTTGCTTTGACACTTTCAGGGCTTTCTTCACCATAATTAAGTCCACCAATCGTGGTCGCTTCACCCCAACCCACAAGACCATCCGTTGTTGTGATTTTGACCAATACCAAGGTTTGGGTTTGCATGGTCGTCACAGATAGCTTATGTGGACGTATCGTTGGGATATCGACTAATATGGTTTCGATTGTTTTGTACATTTCACACCATCACTGGTTCTTTATGCTCTTCCTATACCTTAAAAGAATGATTAAACTGTGTCTAAGACTGAATATGTATTTTTTTATACCTATTAGGTATGGAGATAAGGAATGGAACTCAGATACTTACGTTATTTTGTCGCAGTGGTGGAAGAGCAAAGCTTTACCAAAGCAGCAGAACGGCTGTTCATCGCACAGCCACCTTTAAGTCGGCAAATTCAAAACCTTGAAAATGAACTAGGTGTGCAGCTTTTTGAACGAGGAAGTAGACCACTTCAAACCACAACCGCAGGTCAATTTTTGTACCAGCATGCCTTAAAACTTTTGTCTAATGCGGAAGAAGTTAAGAGTATGACGAAGCGGATTGGTTTGATTGAGCGAACCTTAACCATTGGTTTTGTAGGCTCATTATTATTTGGTTTATTACCTAGAATTATTTATCTCTACCGCCAACAACACCCACATTTAAATATTCAGTTGATAGAACTCAGTACCACTGAGCAACTTCAAGCACTCAAAGAAGGGCGAATAGATGTTGGTTTTGGTCGGTTGAGAATCAGCGATCCTGCTGTAAAAAGAGTACTTTTGCGCAAAGAAAGACTAGTTGTTGCAGCCCATTCGAGTCATCCAATTGCTCAACGCGTCGAGGGAGTGCATTTAGCAGATTTGGTTGATGAAAAATTATTTGTTTATCCAAATACACCAAAACCTAATTTTTCAAGCCAACTTTTAAATATTTTTGCTGAGCATAGTTTGGTGCCGAAAAATGTCCGTGAATTACGAGAAATTCAATTGGCTTTAGGTTTGGTGGCTGCTGGAGAAGGCTTATGTGTAATTCCTGCTAGTGCCGATACCATTCGATTCCCACATTTACTTTATATTCCAATCCTAGATAGTGGTGCAGTCAGTCCGATTTTTATTACAGCAAGAGCCATGGATAACAGTGAAGATATCCAGTCTTTATACGATACGATTTATCAGGTTTATGATTTAGAAGGGATAGAATACAAGAGAACGACTTTTCAATGGGGGCAAACAGAATAGTCACATATTTAAAGATACTGACTTGTGGTAAGTGTCTTTATTTGAGTTATAAATAATGAATCTATTTCATATGGATAGATTCATATAAATCATTTGGTAGTGATCAAACGATCTAGTAACTTCAAAATAATTATAAATATGTAGGTCACTTCAAGTTAAATAAAACTTGAGAAAAGGATTTCAGAGATTATAAAAATGAACCAATTAAACTTCCCAATTCTTGATGCCCATATTCATCAGTGGAATCCATACACTACGCCACACTCAGCAGCGATATTGGTCAAAGCATTTGGTAAATATCCTAAATTGATGGACAAAATTGTACGCTTTGTTAAACCTAAAGACTTAATCGAAACTTTAGGCATCACTCAATATGCTTTATCACCATATCTACCTTTTGATTATCGAGTTGATAGTGCAGGATGTTCGATTGATAGTGTTATTCATGTTGAGGCGAATTGGCATCACCAAAAAAACTTTGGTTTGGCTGAGGAAACAAAATGGATTCATCATTTACCCTTTAATCAGCAACAACTAAAACTTGCGGGTATCGTGGCTACAGCAGATCCAAGAAATAAAAGATTTTTGGATATTCTCAAAGCTCATCAAGATGCCAGTCCGCATTTTTGTGGTATTCGTAAAATGGCAGCATGGCATCCAGATGATGGTATTCATCGCTGGTGTGATCAGCCACATTTATACACCCAGAAAAAATTCCTGAAGGGCTTTGAGCATCTAGCAAAGATGAATTTGTCATTCGATGCTTGGGGATATTCCACTCAAATTAAAGAAATCAAATCACTCGCACAACATTTCCCTGATACAAAGATCATGGTAGATCATCTCGCAACACCAGTCGGATTATTTGGAAAAGTCGGAAGAAGAACGGGGCGAACACCAGCTGAGCGTGAGCTTATATTTGCAAAATGGAAAGAGGATATTTCAGAACTCGCTGAACAAAAAAATGTTTATACCAAAATTTCAGGATTAATGATGCCAGTACTGGGACATCAATTTTATAAACAACAAATAACGGCGAATGTACTGCAAATACAAGATTTACTTTCACCACTCATTGAACATGCGATTCAGAGTTTTGGTACCCAACGCATTGTATTTGCATCCAACTTTCCAATGGATAAACCCAACACCACCTTAAAAGATCTCATTCGAGCGTATATTGAAATGACAGCAGCACTAGGTGAAGAGGCGCAGCGAGCAATTTTTAGAAGTAATGCGGAAACCTTTTATCAAATAAATAAACATTAGTTGTCATTGGAATTTGAATGCATTTGTTTTGACCAAATCCAATAAATAATTTGCAAAGTTCAATAAAATTACTCAATTTCAGCGCATAATTCTGTAAAATTAGCCGTCCTTATTAGCATTCCTGATTTAAAAGTGATTTTAAATGAAGTAATGCTAATTAATCCTTTCTAAGTCAGTCTCTTATCTTCGATTTGGCTTATTTATTCATTTTTAAACTTATATTTCTCGCAATAGAACTATAAGCATATTTTAGGTGCCAGCATGGAAATCAAGGTAAATTACCTCGACAACCTTCGACAAGAAGCCAAATTCGATGACTTCACAGTAATTGCAGATCAACCAATCCGATACAAAGGGGATGGTTCTGCACCTGGTCCATTTGACTATTTCTTGGCATCATCAGCACTTTGTGCAGCATATTTTGTGAAAGTCTATTGCGCTGCACGTGATATCCCAACGGACAACATTCGATTATCTCAAAACAATATTGTTGATCCAGAAAACCGTTATAAACAAATTTTTAAAATTCAGGTTGAACTTCCAGCTGATATTTCTGAAAAGGATCGTCAGGGGATTTTACGTTCAATTGACCGTTGTACCGTAAAGAAAGTCATTCAAACGGGTCCTGAATTTGTCATCGAAGAAGTGGAAAGTATCGATGCAGATGCTCAAGCTTTATTGATGCCAAATCTTGCATCTGAAAGTACTACTTATATTCAAGGTAAAGATTTACCTTTAGAAGAAACCATTGCCAATATGTCAGCGATCTTGGCTGGTTTAGGCATGAAAATTGAAATTGCATCATGGCGTAATATCGTACCGAATGTTTGGTCACTGCATATTCGTGATGCACAGTCGCCTATGTGTTTTACCAATGGTAAAGGCTCAACCAAAGAAAGCGCATTAGCATCTGCATTAGGCGAGTTTATTGAGCGTCTTAATTGTAATTTCTTCTATAACGATCAATTTTGGGGCGAAGAAATTGCAAACGCAGAGTTTGTGCATTACCCAGATGAGAAATGGTTTAAACCAGGACCAAATGGTGAGCTACCAAAAGAAATCTTAGACGAATACTGTCTTGAGATTTACGATCCTGAAAAAGAGTTACTCGGTACGCATTTATACGATACTAACTCTGGGAATATTGAACGTGGTATTTGTTCACTGCCTTTTGTACGCCAATCTGATGGCGAAACAGTTTACTTCCCATCAAACTTGATCGAAAACTTGTATCTCAGTAATGGTATGAGTGCAGGGAATACATTAGAAGAAGCTCAAGTTCAGTGCTTATCTGAAATTTTCGAACGTGCAGTAAAACGTGAAATTATCGAAGGTGAAATTGCACTACCTGATGTTCCTGAAGAAGTTTTGGCTAAGTATCCAAGTATTGTTGCAGGTATCCAAGGCTTAGAAGAACAAGGTTTTCCAGTATTGGTTAAAGACGCCTCTCTGGGCGGTCAATTCCCTGTGATGTGTGTCACTTTGATGAACCCACGCACAGGTGGTGTGTTTGCTTCATTTGGTGCGCATCCAAGTTTTGAAGTCGCTTTAGAGCGTAGTTTGACTGAGTTATTGCAGGGTCGTAGTTTTGAAGGTCTCAATGACTTACCTCAGCCAACCTTCCAAAGTGAAGCCGTGACTGAACCGAATAATTTTGTGGAACACTTTATTGATTCAAGTGGTTTGGTATCTTGGCGTTTCTTCAGCTCAAAATCTGATTATGATTTTGTAGAATGGGATTTCACCAATGAGGGTGAAAACTCGAATGCAGATGAGGCTGCTGAATTATTTGGCATTCTTGAAGAAATGGGCAAAGAAGTCTACATGGCTGTCTATGAACATTTAGGTGCTACAGCTTGTCGTATCCTCGTGCCAGATTATTCTGAGATTTATTTAGTTGAAGATTTGATTTGGGACAATACCAATAAAGCATTGGCATTCCGTGAAGATATTCTAAATATTCATCGTTTAGATGACGTACGTCTTGAAGCACTGGTTGAACGTTTAGAAGAATGCGAACTTGATGACTATACTGAAATCACAACCTTAATCGGCATAGAGTTTGATGACAATACGGTTTGGGGACAATTGACACTACTGGAATTAAAACTTCTTATTTATATTGCTCTGAAGCAATTTGCAGAAGCTAAAGATTTAGTTGAGCAATTCCTCCAATACAACACCAACACTGTAGAACGTGGTTTGTTCTATCAATGTATGAACGTCGTGCTAGAAGTTATTCTTGATGACGAGATGGAGTTGGAAGATTACGAAAAGAACTTCCGTCGTATGTTTGGTGATGAACGTATGGACGCAGTTATTGGTTCAGTAGAAGGTAGTGTTCGCTTTTATGGTTTAACGCCTACTAGTATGAAACTAGAAGGTTTGGACCGTCATTTACGTTTGATTGAAAGCTACAAAAAATTGCATGCAGCTCGTGCAAAAGCTGTAAGTTAAGCCTCAAAGCTTTTGATCTAAGAAAGGTGTATGTCAATCATGCACCTTTTTTCATGATTTAAACCAAAACTTTTGAATTACGATTTTATAATTAAAAAAGATTCATCTTATTAAAAATCAATTTGATCGAACTGACATAATCTTTGGTAATTAAAAGTCAAATTTAACAACTTATTCTGCATTATATTGACTATAAAGCTAAATATAAAAGTGAGTCCTACGATGAATTTTTCTTTGGTAAAAAACACTGAAAAATTAGTGACAAAACCTGCAATCACATCGTTGATTCATTCAATTTTCCCACTACTTGACAGTTCTGCATCGCAAGACGGCAAAGCATTTCCTAAAGGCTACGCATTAAAACCTTATCATCAAGCCAAACATATTGCTTGGACTCATTATGGGGTGATGATTCCTGAACTACCAGCACCTCATCAATTCTTTTCAATTATGTCAGTTATCGGCACACCCGGTGCATTGGCATTTCATACCGATCATGTATTCAAAGATTCACCTCGAAATAATGCAACTGCGGTTATGGGAACAGCTGCTACTTATCCTGATCAATTCAAAGGTTATTCAATTACTAAAGAATGTCAGTTATATGAAGATGGATCGCATATTCAGCTATTCAAAGAGTGTAATGGGCTACACACCTATAGAACATAGAGAAAAACAAAATAAAATTTGATGAAATAAAAGAAAGATGATCAGTTCATATCAGATTTTAAATAAAAAAGGCTGAACATTAAAATGCCAGCCCTACAAGTTGAATAAAATTTTAGGATTTATTGAGTGTTGTTGTAAGCTCATCCCAACGCTGTATCGCACTGTTCATCGCTTGCGCTTTCACATGCCCAAAACCTCGCACCTCAGCAGGAAGTTTGGCAATTTCCTCCGCAACGACCAGATTGTATTTTTCAGGTGATTCAATTAAAGCCTCGACAAAGCTGATATAACGGTCACGCCACGCTTGTTCGTGCTGACGTTCTGTTTGACGAGCAAACGGGTCTAGGAAAGTTTCACGTAGCCATTGTAAACGTGCCAATAGCATCAAAGGGAACCGGATCCAATATCCAAAAGCACGTTTACGAATATTTTGATGTGCGCCCAGTACAGGTGGAGCTAGGTGATAGGTTAGACGTAAGCCTTCTCCAAACTGCGAGGCTATAGACTGTTTGAATTTTTTAGCTGTAAGTAAACGTGCAACTTCATACTCATCTTTATAAGCCATCACTCGATAAAGTTGAGTTGCAATCGTTCCAGCTAATGATTCAGGTAATTTTTCCGCAGCGCTATCTACTAAGTTTTTATACTTCAAGGCGTAAGCTTCATTCCAATATTCACGCAGACGAGTAGTACGATCTTCAATTAATTCCGACATGGTCTGGGGCTTATTAAGTTTTGGCATCGCTGCGACTAAACGAGGAATTAAACTAGGATCGCTACTCAGATGACAACCGATGCGGAAAGCCTCGATATTCTTATCAACCGCCGTACCATTTAATTGAATTGCTTTTTCTATACTTCCTCTTAGTAGCGGTATTTTTCCTGATTGCCAAGCCATACCTAAAAGAATCTGGTTGGTATAGATCGAATCTCCGAGTACTTGAGTGGCAATCCGAGCTGCTGGTAATGTAACTAGTTTTCCGTGATGTACACGTCCTTTCAAACGAGTAATTAAGTCTGTAATCGGAGCATACCAATCCCGAGATTCAATAAAACTTAACGTTGGAGAGGCATCTTCATTCACGATCACCACTGCTTCATCTCTTAGGCGTGATAACGCAGCTTTGCTACTTGCTACGATTGCATCAGCGCCGATTAAAATATCACATTGACCAGCAGGAATTTTTGTTGCTGAAATTTGCTCGTCGTCTGAAGCAAGTTGTACATAGGAATATACTGTTCCACCTTTCTGTGCTAATCCTGCCATATCCATAACACGTGTTGCTTTACCTTCAAGATGCGCAGCCATTCCTAACAATGCACCTAAAGTAACCACACCTGTACCACCAACACCACCCACCATGATTCGGCTCGGTGTATTTTCCAAGCTAGGAATGATTGGTTTTTCTGGCCAGCCAGCAGGAAATCCTTCAAATTTTTCAGGGCGTTTCATATCACGTGTATGTACAGTGACAAAACTTGGGCAAAAACCTTCGACGCAAGTAAAGTCTTTATTACAGGTACTCTGGTTAATTTGACGCTTAGTACCTAATTCTGTTTCTACAGGTTCGACTGATAAACAGTTCGATTGTTTTGAACAATCACCACAACCTTCACAAATATCAGTATTAATAAATAAACGTTCAGCAGGGTCAGGGTAGGCATTACGATTACGACGACGACGTTTTTCGCTAGCACAAGTTTGAACATAAATTAGGGCTGTTACTCCCGAAATATCACGTAATTGACGTTGGATTGCATCTAATTCATTACGGTGATGAATTTCTACATCAGGTGCTATACCTTCTTCGGCATGTATCAGCTCAGGTTCATCAGTCACGATAACCTGTTTTTTTATCCCTTCAGCGGCTAACTGACGCGTTAGTTGAGCAACACTCAAATGTCCATCCACATGTTGTCCGCCCGTCATTGCAACAGCATCGTTGTAGAGGATTTTGTAAGTAATATTAATTTTTGCAGCGATGGCTTGGCGAATAGCAAGATAGCCCGAATGGAAATAAGTTCCATCACCTAGATTAGCGAAAATGTGTTTTTCATTAGTAAAATGCGATGCACCAGCCCAACTCACACCTTCACCACCCATTTGTGAATAGGTTTCTGTACCACGATCAAGTGAAACTGCAATGTAATGACATCCAATGCCACCTAATGCACGACTACCTTCGGGTAATTTAGTTGAAGTATTGTGAGGACATCCGCTACAGAAAAATGGCTTGCGATCAGCAATATCTAAAATACGTTGAGATTCTTGTTCAGCTGTTTGTAATAAACCAACTCGGTTTTGAATTTGTTCTTTTATACGTACTGGAATATCCAAGGCGAGAAAACGTGCTGCCAACATTTTTGCAATTGGTTCAGGCTGAAACTCGTAATATCCAATTAAGGGAGCTTCCTCAGTAGATGTACTCCATTCGCCCTTACCATCACAAGCTTTACCAATAATATGAGGACGTTGATGGTCAGGAAGTGAATACAACTCATCTTTAATTTGGGATTCAAGAATCGGGCGTTTTTCTTCAACAACGATCAGCTCTTTTAAACCTTCTGCAAACTCATGTAATCCTTGTGGTTCCAAAGGCCAAATAAGACCAACTTGATAAACTTTTAAGCCAATTTGTTCAGCAATATCATTATCAATCCCTAATATACGCAAAGCTTCAATCGTATCGAGATAACCTTTGCCACTCGCAACGATGCCGATACGGGCATTTTCACATGACCAAGTGACTTTATTGAGTTGGTTAGCACGTGCATATGCTAAAACAGCAGGTAAGCGATATTTGTAAAGTCGTTCTTCTTGTTGGATACCATGATCTGGCCAGCGAATATTAACGCCATCATCTGGAAATTTAACTTCTTTTGGTATGACTGGAATGACACGGTCTTCATCAACATGTACAGATGCTGATGTTTCTACAATTTCACTCACGAGTTTCATGGAAGTCCATACACCAGCAAATCGTGACATTGCGACTGCATGAATACCAAAATCAAGAATATGTTGTACTGAGGTTGGATAAAAAATAGGAATGCCGCAACCCATCATCACGTGTTCAGACTGGTGCGGAACAGTAGAAGACTTACAAGAATGATCATCACCAAATAGAGCAACAACACCACCGTGTTCGGCTGTACCTGCGAGGTTAGCATGACGAAGCACATCACCTGAGCGATCTACACCTGGACCTTTGCCATACCACCAAGAAGTAACACCATCAAATTTACCTTGACCTGCTAAATTAGCTTGTTGGGTACCCCAAATCGCGGTAGCAGCTAAATCTTCATTAACACCAGGTTGAAAGACCACATCATGATCTTTCAAAATTCCTTCAATTTGCCAAAGAAAATTATCATAGTTACCAACAGGTGATCCGCGATAACCTGAAATAAACCCAGCAGTATGGTAACCATTTTTACTATCACGGCGGGTTTGAGCGAGTGGTAAACGCACCAAAGCTTGAATACCTGTCATATAAGCCGTGCCGTTATCGTTTATGTATTTATCATCAAGGGATACATCTTTAGTCGGTATCTTTTTAGGTGTAAATGTCGTAGCGATATTCATTTATGTCTCCTTTGTATTATGTAGTTCGAGCTACTTTCTTTTCTCAACATCCGAGTTGACTTTTGGAGTTATAGACATACAACGATCAAATCATGCGCTGAACCGTCAAAAAATACGCATGGATGTATATACATATTTACCATTGTGGTTGATCTAAACTGGTGCAACAATGCGTAATTTAGGAAAAGATATTTACGTTATGCGCAAAAATCTCGATGGTGGACTGTTGCATGCAATGCATGCTTTCCTGAAAGTGATTGACAGTGGAAGTTTTACAGCAGCTGCTGAACAGATGGATTTGACCACAGCTCAGGTATCACGTCTGATCAGCGAGCTAGAGTCACGGCTTGGTGTTAAACTGATGCAACGCTCTACACGGCAGCATGCATTGACAGATATTGGTGCGCTTTATGCTGAGCGTTGTCGACAAGTGCTATCGATCATAGATGAAGCAGAGTCTGAAGCGACAGGAACGGCAACAAAGCCAAAAGGACGGTTGCGTATTTTGAGTATGGCAAGCTTTGGGCATTATTATATATCGCCTGTAATGGCTAAATTCTGCCAAAGTTATCCAGATTTGACGGTTGAATATCGAACTTCGCAGAACACACCAGATCTTTTAGGTAAGGGAATTGATGTTAGCTTATATTTAACTGAATCACTGACTGACTCCAGATTCGTATCGCGTCGTATCGGCACCATATTTTCAGTGTTGTGTGCATCTCCTGCATATTTAGAAAAGCATGGCATACCAAACTCACCAGAAGATTTGTACAACCATGCATGTCTACGTTTGGTCAATCCATCTATCACACCCGAATGGCATTTAATTAATGAAAAGGGTGGTTTTCATGAGATCAGTACGAGCGGTCAAATTGTGGCTGATACTCCTGAGTTATTATTAGATGTCGTACAACAAGATATGGGAATCGCATTATTACCGATATTTTCAGTGATTGAAGCTGTTCGGGCAGGTCGATTGTGTCATGTGTTGCCCGATTGGCGTTCACCTGATATCGGTGTTTATACCTTATTACCGTCAAGAGATTATATTGATGCAAAAACTCGTGCTTGGTTGGATTGGGTAGAACAATATATTTCACCGAAAATTAAATCAGATACTTCTTATTTTTATCAATTAACACATACTGAATGATCCGAACTTAAATCAGTAATAAGTGAGTGAACAAAAAAACATGAATGCTCCTTCAAATTTATTTTTAGTGGAGCATTTTCAATGATCGCTGAGATTTATTTATGCACATGACTGTTGAAGATAAGTATTTGCATAATTTGATAAGTTTTTTCGGTTCAATGTTTGATTGATATTTTGACTAGCCAACATCAGTTTTTCTAGATTAATGCCTGTTTCATATCCAATGTGAGACAGTAAATAATATAAATCCTCTGTTGCAACATTCCCTGATGAACCTTTGGCATAAGGACAACCACCCAGTCCAGCAAGCGAAGAATCAAAGACTCGAATACCTTGCTGTAAAGATTGATAGATATTCGCGATTGCCATGCCATAGGTATTATGAAAATGTCCAGCCAAAATCTTGCTATCCAATTCTGCTAAGCATGCTTGCCAAACTTTTTGCACTCGATCTGGTGTTGCTGTCCCAATGGTTTCACCCAATGAAATCTCATAACATCCCATGTCATGCAGCCGTTTGACGACATTCACGACTTGTTTTGGATCAATTGCACCTTCGTAAGGACAGTCCACCATACAAGAGACATAACCACGTACGCGAACATTATTTGCTTGCGCGGCTTGGAAAATTTCAGAGAATCGTTCTAAGCTTTCATCGATCGAGCAGTTGATATTCTTTCGAGTAAAGCTCTCAGAAGCTGCGGTAAAGACCGCAACCTCTTTACATCCAACTGCTAGGGCAGCTTCAAAGCCTTTAAGATTTGGCGTGAGCAAGCTCAAATTTAAATCATTGCGTTGTGGCAACAATTTAAATAACTCATCGCTCTGCGCCATTTGTGGTACCCATTTGGCTGATACACATGAACCCACTTCAATTGACTTTAAACCTGCATCAATTAAATCATTGATAAAACTAAATCGCTGCTCAATGCTTAAAGCTTGTTTCTCGTTTTGCAAACCATCACGAGGCCCAACTTCTACAATCTTTACATAGTCACTCATGCAACTTCCTCCTCAGCAGCTTGGAAGTCCACAAGCTCATCACCAGCTTTGACTTGATCTCCCACTTGGAAATAGGCATCCAAAATCACACCATCTTTTGGAGCACGAATGGTATATTCCATTTTCATCGCTTCAAGTGTTAAAAGCACATCATCTTTCTTCACGGTGTGATTTGCGCCTACAAGTAATTGTGTCACCACGCCTGGCATTGGGGCTTTGAGATGTCCTTGCTCAGATTGACCATCAGTTTGATTATAATCCTGACGTAAGTAGCTAAACTTATAACTTTGTCCAGCGTTGAACAGGGTAATACCTTGCGCACCTCGATTAAAGGCAAGTTTTTGCTGGATTCCACCAATTTGAATATTTGCACTGTGCTGATCAGTCAATTGACCTGTGATGTGATACTGCTGACCATTAAATTCTGCATTAAACCCTTGTTCAGCAGCAGAAAACTTAATTTGAATATTTTGATTTAAATAGTTCAATTTAATGCTGTGCTGATAAGACACATTACTACGCCATAAGGGTTGTGCTAGCCAAAGTTGTTTTTGAGTTGATTGGTTGTTTTGCATTTGGCTTAGAAATTCAATAAATGCAGTCGCAACAACAAACTCAGGTTTTATATTCGCTGGGCTAAACAAGAACTGCTCTTCACGTTGGATTAGATTGGTATCCAACTTTGCTTGTTTGAATGAATCACAACGTACAATCTTTTCCAAAAAAGCAATGTTATTGCCTAAACCATCGACATGGAATTGACTGAGCGCGTGTTGCATTTGAATCAAAGCAGCTTCACGGTTTTTACCCCATACGATCAATTTGGCAATCATTGGGTCATAGAAAGTGGTAATTTCATCACCTTCAACAATGCCACTATCTACACGAACATATTGGTTTTGCGTTGGATAGCGTAGATATTCAATTTTACCAATCGCAGGTAAAAAACCTTTTTCTGGTTCTTCGGCATAAATACGTGCTTCGAGCGCATGCCCATGAATTTGTAATTCATGTTGGAGTTTTGGTAATGGCTCACCATACGCAACTCGTAATTGCCACTCTACTAAATCTTCTCCAGTAATCATTTCAGTCACAGGATGTTCGACCTGTAAGCGTGTGTTCATTTCCATGAAATACGCCGTACCGTCTTGTTCAACAATAAATTCAACCGTACCCGCACCAACATAATCCACAGCTCGAGCAGCATCAATTGCAGCCTGACGCATTGCATCGAGCTTTTCGCTTGGCATTTGCGGAGCAGGGGCTTCCTCTAGTACTTTTTGATGACGACGTTGAACAGAACAATCCCGTTCAAATAAATGTACATAGTTGCCATGTGTGTCGCCAAATACTTGTACTTCGATATGACGTGGTTGAATCACATAACGTTCAATCAGTACGTCATCATTACCAAAACTCGATTTGGCTTCACGCTTACACGACGCAAGAGAATGTAGGAAATCTTCGCTACGTTCCACTAGACTCATGCCTTTACCGCCACCGCCAGCACTTGCTTTAATCAATACAGGATAGCCAATCCGATCTGCTTGTTGTTTTAAAAATTCAGCATCTTGATTTGTTCCGTGATAGCCCGGTGTTAGAGGTACACCTGCTTTTTCCATCAACGCTTTAGAGGTTGCTTTCAAGCCCATTGCTAAAATGGCATCGACTGGAGGACCAATGAAGCAAATATTATGCTGCTGGCAAGCTAAAGCAAATTGATCGTTTTCCGAAAGAAAACCATAACCAGGATGAATCGCTTGGCTTCCTGTATCAATCGCCGCTTGAATAATACGATCAACTTGTAAATAACTTTGTGTTGCAGGAGATTGACCAATATAAATCGCTTCATCAGCAAGTTTAACGTGTTGTGCATGTGCATCTGCATCTGAGTAAACCGCAACCGTCGCAATACCTAATTTTTTGGCGGTACGAATCACACGGCAAGCGATCTCACCACGGTTCGCAATTAAAATCTTTTCAAACATGTTGATCATCCTTAATTGTTGTTATTAGAATTTGAAGTCCACGCAGGGGCTTGCTTACTTAAAAAAGCAGTTAAACCTTCTTTTGCCTCACTGCCTTGACGAACTTGTGCTATGTGTTGAGCAGTTTGTCGAAGTAATTCATCATTCATACTTTGATTGCTGACCATTTGAATCAGTTGCTTAGATGCTGCTTGGGCATGTGGTCCACCCAGCAATAAAGCATCAACAATCTCTTGAACTTTTTTATCTAAATCTTCTACATCCGCAATTTCATGTGCCAAGCCGATTTGTTTCGCTTCGTGCGCTGAGATACGTTCAGCAGTTAAAAAATAGCGTGAAGCTTGTCTAGCGCCAATCGCACGAATCACATATGGACTAATCGTAGAAGGAGCAAGACCTAGTCGAACTTCAGAGGTTGCAAACTTTGCATCGGTACTGGCGATGCAAATATCACATGCTGATGCCAAACCAATACCACCACCAAAAGCAATGCCATGAACACGTGCAATCGTCGGCTGTTTTAAGGTTGCGAGTGCTTCAAGCATCTGTGCGAGTTTTAAAGCATCGGCTTCATTTTCTTCTGTAGAAGCTTGACCCGCTTGTTTCATCCAATTCAGATCTGCACCTGCTGAAAAGCTTTTACCACGACCTGCTAAAACTACAACTCGAATATCGTCACGGGTAGCAATTTGCTTAAAGCAAGTATGCAATTCTTCAATCACCGTTGTATTGAAAGCATTGTGTAGCTCAGGGCGATTTAGCCACACATATGCCACCTGATCATGCTGTTCCAGTTGTAAAAATTGATAGCTCATAAACACCTCTTACATGCGGAACACGCCAAATTTAGTCGGTTGAATCGGTGCATTTAAAGCTGCAGCAAGACTTAATCCTAGTACTTGACGCGTTTGCGCTGGATCAATCACACCGTCATCCCACAAACGGGCAGAAGCATAATAAGGATGACCTTGACGTTCATACTGATCACGAATAGGTTGTTTAAATTCATCTTCTTCTTGTGCTGACCATGCTGCACCTTTTTGCTCGATCTGATCACGCTTCAAAGTTGAAAGTACGCTGGCTGCTTGCTCACCGCCCATTACAGAAATACGTGAGTTTGGCCAAGTCCATAAGAAACGAGGAGAATAAGCACGTCCACACATACCGTAGTTACCTGCACCAAAAGAACCGCCAATGATGAGTGTAAGTTTTGGTACATTTGCAGTTGCAACCGCCATCACCAGTTTGGCACCGTGCTTGGCAATACCTTCATTTTCGTATTGGCGACCCACCATAAAGCCTGTGATATTTTGAATAAATAACAACGGAATATTGCGTTGGGTACATAACTCAATAAAGTGTGCGCCTTTTTGAGCTGACTCAGAAAATAGAATACCATTATTGGCAATAATTCCGACTGGCATCCCATAAAGTGATGCAAACCCTGTGATCAAGGTTGAACCAAAACGAGCTTTAAATTCATCAAAACGAGAACCATCGACGATACGTGCAATCACTTCTCGTACATCAAATGGCTTGCGCGCATCGGTTGGGACTACACCATACAACTCTTTCGCATCAAACAATGGTTCATCAATCTGTTTATTGAGTTCATTTGGTTTTTTATTCAAATTGGCAACGATATTACGTGCAATCGCAATCGCATGTTCATCATTTTCAGCGAGGTGATCGGCAACACCTGAAAGACGCGTATGTACATCACCACCACCAAGATCTTCGCTACTTACAACTTCACCTGTTGCAGCTTTAACCAAAGGAGGACCACCTAAGAAAATAGTCCCTTGATTACGCACGATGATGGTTTCATCTGACATCGCAGGAACATAAGCACCACCAGCGGTACAGCTACCCATCACGACCGCAATTTGGGCTATACCTTGGCTCGACATACGTGCTTGATTGTAGAAGATACGTCCGAAGTGATCACGATCAGGGAATACCTGATCCTGCATAGGTAAATACGCACCACCTGAATCTACAAGATAAATACAAGGTAAGTGATTTTGTTCTGCAATTTCTTGAGCACGTAAATGCTTTTTAACCGTAAGTGGATAATAGGTACCACCTTTAACCGTTGCATCATTGGCAACGATCATGCATGTCACACCATTAACCTGTCCAATACCCGCAATCACACCCGCAGCAGGAATATCATCCTCATAAACTTTATACGCAGCAAGTTGTCCGATTTCTAAAAAAGCTGTGCCAACGTCAATCAATTGATCTATACGTTCACGTGGAAGCAATTTTCCACGTGCTAAATGCTTTTGACGTGCGTTTTCTCCGCCACCTAATGCAATATTTTGGGCAACTTGTGTTAAATCATTGACCAAAGTCTGCATAGCTCGTTGGTTTGTTTTGAAGTCTTCACTTCGCACATTAATTTTGCTTTGTAATTGATTCATATGATGCATCCTGATTTATCGTTATTATTTGGTTTCATTAAACAATTCACGTCCGATCAACATACGACGAATTTCAGATGTGCCTGCACCAATTTCATAAAGTTTTGCATCACGCCATAAACGCCCCGTAGGGAATTCATTGATATAGCCATTGCCACCTAAAGTTTGAATCGCTTCACCCGCCATCCATGTCGCTTTTTCTGCTGCATATAAAATGGCACTGGCTGCATCTTTACGTAAGCTACGGTCATGATCTGCTTTATCACACGCTGTACCAACGGCATATACAAGCGCTTTACAAGCCAGCCAAGTTGAATACATATCAGCAAGTTTGCCTTGCATTAATTGGAACTCACCTAAAGCTTGTCCAAATTGTTCACGTTGATGTAAATACGGAATCACGACATCCATGCAGGCATCCATAATGCCAAGTGGACCTGCGCTAAGGACTGCACGCTCATAGTCCAAGCCACTCATCAGGACTTTAGCGCCGTTACCGACACCACCCAACACGTTTTCAACAGGTACTTCTACATTGTCAAAAAACAATGGATAGGTATTTGAGCCACGCATACCAAGTTTGTCTAAGTGATGACCATGACTAAAACCTTTCATGTCCTTTTCAATTAAAAAAGCGGTCATGCCTTTTGCGCCTGCATGTGGATCAGTTTTTGCGTATACCACTAGGACATCAGCATCGCCGCCATTGGTAATCCACATCTTGGAACCATTTAAAACGAAATGATCATCTTTTTGTTCAGCACGTAATTTCATACTGACCACATCAGAACCCGCATTCGGTTCAGACATCGCAAGGGCACCGACGTATTCACCAGAGATTAATTTAGGCAGATATTTCTGCTTTTGTTGCTCATTACCGTTGCGATTAATTTGGTTAATACATAGGTTTGAGTGTGCGCCGTATGAAAGTGCAATTGCTGCAGAAGCACGCGAAATTTCTTGCATAACAATAATATGAGCAAGATAACCAAGGTTGGTGCCGCCGTATTCTTCAGAAACCGTTAGGCCTAATAAGCCCATATCACCGAACTTTTTCCATAGATGGCTCGGAAATTTATTGTCTTGATCTACTTGCTGAGCAATTGGTGCAATTTCTTTTGCACAAAATGCGGCAACTGAATCTTGAAGGGCAATCAATGTTTCATCCAGACCAAAATTCAAGCTACGTAGGTTCATTGTGTTCATCCTATTGGTTATATTTGTTGTTCCATAAGCATTCTTGTTTGTGCTTAAGAAGTACCATACAATGAATTTTTAAAAAAGTGAATAGATATTCATAAAATGATTTACAATTCACTTTATTTGTTAGAGAATAAATTTCATGAGTTATAAACGATCATCTTTAATGCAAGAACGGATGGAACAAAATCGTAAGTCGATTTTGAGTTCAGCCAGAAAATTGATTTCAGAAGGAGGGTTTAAAGACGCACAGATACAAACAATTGCTGAGCAAGCAGGTGTTTCAAGTGGGTTGGTTTATCGCTACTTTGACAATAAAAGTCAGGTACTTATTGAAGTTCTGTCAGAAGCGATCAATACCGAACTTTTAGTGATTGATGCGATTACGGAAAGTGATCTAACGGCGGAACAAAAGTTACATAAAGCGGTAACAACCTTTGTAAAAAGGGCACTAAACAGCCCTCAGCTTGCATATTCACTCATGTTTGAACCTGTTGATTCATTGGTAGAGCATGAGCGTTTTCGTGTTAAGCAGTTGATTAAACAAAGTATTATTAAAATACTCGCAGATGGAAATGCAAGTGGCGAGTTTGTGTTAGAGGATTTAAATACCACCGCACTTTGTGTGGTTGGCGCGATGACTTTTGTAGTCGTAGAACCTCTAGACCCAGCTCAAAACACAAAGTTTGATCAGCAACACAAAGACTATTTTTCAAAGCAGATTGCTGATTTTTGTGTGGATGCCGTGAGGAAAAAATAGGCATAAACAACAATAAAAATCAAAACAAGGCAGTTTGAAGAATAGTTGCAGTAATAACAATGAGATGAAATCAGAACAGAATTAGAAAGAATCAAGGAGAATGATTCAATGCAACAACAACGGTTAAGCTATGCCTCTGGACCAAGTGCACAACCCTTATTGGGGATGACGATTGGAGAAAAATTTGATCAAGCTTGTCAGCAATATGCTGATCAAGAAGCGATTGTAAGTTCACATCAGAACAGACGGTTGACCTATAAACAACTACAATATGAAGTGAATGCTTTTGCCTGTAGTTTGCTCAAACTCGGTTTAAAGAAAGGCGATCGACTAGGCATATGGTCACCGAACTGCGTGGAATGGACGATCACTCAATTTGCTGCTTTTAAAGCAGGGATTATCCTAGTGAACTTAAATCCTGCCTACAAAAGCCATGAGTTAGAGTATGTATTGAATAAAGTTTCCTGCAAAGGATTGATCATCGCCTCACAATTCAAAACGACTGATTATCAAGAGCTTTTGACACGAATTGCACCAGAAATTGTTTTCTGTACAGACAAAATTATTCATTCAGAACGTCTGCCTTTCTTAAAGTTTGTGATCAAAATTGATGAAAAACAGCATACAGGTATTCATCGTTTCAGTGATTTAGTCGTTCCTCCAACTCAAGAACAACTCGATCAATTACAATTGGCTACGCAGCAATTGCAATTTGATGAAACCATTAATATTCAATTTACGTCAGGAACGACTGGTAATCCGAAAGGCACAATGCTCACCCATCATAACATTCTGAATAATGGTTATTTTGTAGGAGAGGGTATTCGTTTAACGCCACAAGATAAAGTATGCATCTCTGTGCCTTTATTCCACTGTTTCGGTATGGTCATGGGAAATCTAGCTTGTATCACACATGGTTCTACTATGGTGTATCCATCAGCTGTATTTAATCCATTAGAAACACTAAAGACAATTCACAACGAACGTTGTACGGCAGCATACGGCGTACCAACCATGTTCATCGCCACTTTAGAGCATGAACAATTTAATGAATTTGACCTATCTAGTTTACGTACAGGGATCATGGCGGGAAGCCCATGCCCACGTGAAATTATGCAGCGTGTGATTGATCGTATGCATATGTCAGAAATCACGATTTGTTATGGCATGACTGAGACTTCGCCAGTCAGCTTACAAAGCTCCGTGAGTGACACCATTGATAAACGCGTCAGTACGGTTGGGCATGTTCATCCACATGTCGAAATCAAAATCGTCGATCCTGAAGGGCAACTCGTACCACAAGGAACCTTAGGCGAGCTATGCGTCAGAGGTTACTCGGTAATGGCAGGCTATTGGGGTGAAGAAGAAAAAACCCGTGAAGTAATTGATGCCGCAGGTTGGATGCATACGGGTGACATTGCGGAGATGGATGCTGAAGGCTTTGTCAAAATCAAAGGTCGCATCAAAGATGTCGTCATTCGAGGTGGAGAAAATCTCTTTCCTAAAGAAATCGAAGACTTCTTATATACCCATCCTGCGATCTGTGATGTGCAAGTGATTGGTCTACCTGATACGCGTTACGGTGAAGAACTATGTGCTTGTATTATTTTGCATGAACATCATCAGACCGATGAAGACAATATTCGTAGTTTCTGTAAGGAACACATTTCACATAATAAAGTGCCACGTTACGTAAAATTCTTTAATGAATTTCCTATGACTGCATCAGGCAAAGCGCAGAAGTTTAAGTTACAGGAAATTATGCGTGCTGAACTGAATTTAACTGGAAACGTATTTGACTAAATGATGTTTTACATCGCAAAGAAAAAACAGCATTTTAAAGTCATAAGGAAAAGGATCACAGTGAATGGCAAAAGATTTTAATAGTCCAAAGATCGTTGAAGAATATGATCAGCATATCCGTAAGTTAATTCCTGGATATGAAATCATTCATCAACAAGTGGATGCCATTTTACAGTCTGTACTTCAACCAACTGCACACATACTTATTGTTGGATGTGGAACAGGTTATGAGTTGCAATATCTGCTAAATAGACATCCTGATTGGAAATTTACTGCCCTTGATCCTTCCTTAGCTATGCTTGAAAAAGCAGAAATACGTGTCAAACAAATGGGGAAGTCTGCACAGGTACAATTTGTACATGGTGATCACTTTGCTTTAACTGAAAGTGCTGCTTTTGATGCTGCACTTTCTATTTTAGTCGCGCACTTTATAGCAGATGAACAAAAAACTGACTTCTACAGCAGTATTCATCGTTGTTTGAAAAATAGTGGACTGTTATTGACCTATGATTTGATGCCTTGCAGCAATCCTCAGCATCTACAAGCTTTACGTTATTTATGTATGGCTCAAGGTTTAACTGAATTGCAATGCCAAAAAATGTTAGATCGCATGGAAAATGACTTTTTCACTATTTCATTCAGTGAATATCAGCAACGACTTCAAGGCATTGGTTTTGAAGACGTGCACTCATATAGTCAAATCTTAATGTATCAGGGTTTGATTGCGAAAAAGGTAGAAATTGCCGAGTTTGCTCAAGCCTCATAACCCAAGGGACTCATTCATAATGGAATAAATGATTAGAAGAATAATTTAGCTTTTATTTTTACCAAACGTTCAATTAACAGTGACTTTTATAGTTATTGTGAGGTTCTTTTTGTCTAAATAAAGCGTTAAACAAAACAATGAGAGGAGGTAAAACCAAATAAAATCATATCATTAGGTTTTAAAACAAGAAATGCGATGCAGTCATCAAGTACTGCAAAGGATACAACGCAAACAAAAAATGAACTTGAAAAGTAAAGTTCATGAAACAAGGAAATTGATTTTAATGAAAAGATTCATCTTAACGGTTCAACAAAGTGTTTTAGCGCTATCTGTACTGACTGCCATGTCTGGAAGTTATGCAGGCTCAGAAAATGCAGAAATAGAACAACTTCGTCAAGAAGTAAAAGAGTTGCGTGCAATTCTGCAAAATTATGTACAGCAAACTCCGCCTGCTCAGCCCACTACTCAGGTCATGGTTGCACAGACATCTGAACCTGTTCAAACAACAACGCCGAAATTATCACTCACCAAATCTGGTGCAGAGGTTAATTTATATGGTTATTTGCGTGCGGATGCATCTTATCAAGCAAAAGGTGCATCTACGATGTACAACAACATTAGCGGTGTATCATTAGAAGGGACAGCTGAAGAAGCGCAACAAAAAGATCGTTTGCATAGCACTGCAAGTGTTTCTCGGATTGGTCTAAATTTTAAAACACCTACTGCTATTGGCGATGTCGGTGGAAAATTAGAAATGGACTTCTTTGGTAGTGCATCACGCGATCAATTCCGTATCCGTCATGCCTATTTAACCTTTGATAAATGGTTATTAGGTCAGACATGGTCTACATTTATCGCACCTGAATATTATCCAGAAACAATTGATGCTGCGACCTATGTAGGTGGAGCATTACAACGCTCACCATTGGTTCGTTATAGTGACAATATTACAGCAAATACCAGCTTTGCTTTAGCAGTAGAAGATCCTAAATATACAGCAAGCTCTGATCCTGATAATGAAATGCGTTTACCTGCCTTTGTTGGACGTGTAAATCATAAGTTTGCCAATGGCTCTATGCTTTCAGGACGTAGTTTTGTCGCTGAAAAGAAAACTAGTCAAGATGAAGAATGGGCTTGGGGTGTCGGCATCGGTGGAAAATATCAGTTAACACCAAAAACTTTTCTCAAAGCAGACTATAACCATATCAAAGGCGACGGACGCTTCCTGATGTGGACCAATAGCAGTTATGCAATTGATGATCAAAAACATATTCAAAGCAATGAGTTTGATTCAATTTCAACAGGGATTACTCATCAATTTAACTCTCAGTTTCGTTCAACATTGGGTTATGGCTATATGAAAGCCAAAGACAACAATGCATTTGCACGAATCAATAAAGACAACACAACTCAAAATAAAGAACTATGGCAAGGCTGGATCAATGGCATGTACAACCCTTACAAGCCAATTACCTTAGGGATGGAATATGTCTACGGTGAACGTGAAACCTTTGATGGTCGCACAGGGACGGATAACCGCATCAACATGATGGCGAGTTATGACTTTTAATACCAATAAAGCCTTGAATAATAATATTTTTCTTTAAGGTGCATTATGTCGTTTTAAATAATGATTAGGAATTTATCTCATTGAGGAGATGCAGAATGACAACATCTACGGTTAATGTAAATGCAGTAATTGATCAAGCAAAATTTACACCCTTTCACTGGAGTATTTTACTTTGGTGCTTATTGATTATTATTTTTGATGGTTATGATCTCGTCATTTATGGCGTTGTTCTACCTTTACTTATGCAGGAGTGGTCTCTCACTTCTGTACAAGCAGGCATGCTCGCCAGTACGGCTTTGTGCGGGATGATGTTTGGAGCCATGTTATTCGGTGCTTTGGCAGATAAAATAGGACGTAAAAATGTAATTTTAATCTGTGTGACCTTCTTTAGTGGTTTTACTTTTTTAGGTGCGTTTGCATCTAATCCTTTTGAATTTGGTATTTTACGGTTTTTAGCAGGTTTAGGGATAGGCGGGGTTATGCCAAATCTCGTCGCACTCACATCAGAGTACGCACCTAAACGTATTCGCAGTACCTTAGTTGGCACGATGTTTAGTGGTTATGCGATCGGTGGAATTTTATCTGCGCTCATCGGAAGTTATTCAGTTGAGAGTCAAGGTTGGCAAATCATGTTCTTGATTGCTGGTATTCCTTTGCTTTTATTACCTGTTATTTGGAAATTCCTACCTGAATCTTTAACCTTTTTGGTTAAAACTGATCAAGCACATAGCATCATTCAAAAAATTTCACCTGAACAAAGCATCAGTATTAATACGCGTTTAGTGTTAAATGAAGATAATGTTCCAACAGGTAGTTCTGTAAAAGGCTTATTTCAACAAGGACGTGCATTTAATACGCTTATGTTTTGGGTATTGTTCTTTATGTGCTTATTAATGGTTTACGCACTAAGCAGTTGGTTACCTAAACTAATGCTTGCAGCAGGTTATTCACTCGGCAAGAGTATCTTATTCTTGTTTGCTTTGAATGTTGGTGCAATGATTGGTTCAATTGGTGGTGGTATCCTCTCAGACAAATTCCATTTGAAACCTGTGATCATGGGAATGCTGATGGCAGGTGTAGTGGCACTGATCGGCTTAGGATTTAACTCTCCAGCTTATGTTTTATATGGTTTAGTAACTGTTGCTGGCGCAGCGACGATTGGTACTTCAATCCTTCTTTATAGCTATGTTGCGCAATACTATCCATTAAGTGTTCGCTCGACTGGAATTGGTTGTGCTTCTGGTGTAGGTCGAATTGGTGCGATTGTCGGTCCGATTTTGACAGGCTTGCTATTAACCTTGAACTTACCGCATACCATGAATTTTGTGATGATTTCTGTCCCTGCAATGTTAGCAATTTGCGCGATATTGAGTTTGAAACGTCATAAATTTGATGAAGAACAGCAATTGGAAGAGGTTAAAACCAATTTAACTGAATCTGGTAATGCTTAGTGGTTTTTTGATAATTATTCTGAGAAAATCAAAGGCACATCTACGTATAAGATGTGCCTTTTTAGTTTGTGAAGCACATCTATTTTACAACCCCTTTGCTATTGATGAAATTATCATTTAATCAAAGAGCTGTTCAGCGAGCAAAAGCCCAACTTAAATTATGAGATTTCATTAAGGAAATATATTATTTGATAGCTTTTTTTGAGAACAATTTATCAAATGGAGATTTTAAACATAGTATCACTATTAATTGAATGCATAATTGAATATTAAAATAATTCATTTCATTCATGATACCAAGTTAGGTATGTTCAGGACATCACATAAATAGAGTCATGAGAAGCATAAATTTTAACTTCGGACGTGCAGCAAGGAATATTGAAAACAGGGCAAGATTCTATTTAAGGAACAATACAAAAGGAAATTCTATATATGGCAACAAACTTATTTGATTTAACAGGAAAAATAGCATTAGTTACAGGTGCAAGTCGTGGTATTGGCGAGGAGATCGCTAAACTTTTGGCTGAACAAGGTGCACATGTGATTGTATCTAGTCGTAAAATTGAAGATTGTCAAAGAGTTGCTGATGAAATTATAGCAGCCAATGGAAAAGCGGAAGCTGCTGCGTGTCATGTAGGAAAATTGGAAGATATTGCAGAAATTTTTGAACATATCCGTAAGCAACATGGTCGCTTAGATATTTTAGTCAACAATGCAGCGGCCAATCCTTATTTTGGACATATCCTGGATACTGATATTGGCGCTTATAACAAAACGGTTGAAGTCAACATTCGTGGATATTTCTTTATGTCCGTTGAAGCTGGCAAACTAATGAAAGAACACGGTGGTGGTGCCATTGTAAATACAGCATCCGTAAATGCGCTACAACCCGGAGACCAGCAAGGAATTTATTCCATTACCAAAGCCGCAGTTGTGAATATGACCAAAGCATTTGCCAAAGAATGCGGTCCTTTTGGTATCCGGGTAAATGCTTTATTGCCAGGCCTGACTAAGACCAAATTTGCATCCGCACTATTTGCAAATGAAGAGATTTATCAGCAATGGATGAGTTCAATTCCTTTACGTCGTCATGCTGAACCACGCGAAATGGCAGGAACAGTACTTTATCTCGTATCTGATGCTGCGAGTTATACCAATGGTGAATGTATTGTGGTTGATGGTGGTTTAACCATTTAAAAATATAAAAAGTAGTTCCTTCCTATTAATAAATTAAGAGGAACTGGATATTAAACGGCAGTTAAAACAGAACTTTTTTAGGACATAGATCATGACAGTTAATTTAAACAATCGAGTGGCGATCGTTACTGGAGCAGGTGCAGGTTTAGGACGAGAACATGCATTGTTATTGGCCCGTTTGGGTGCAAAAGTTGTTGTGAATGATCTTGGCAGTGACGTAAACGGACAGGGCGGATCAACTATGGCTGCTCAAAAAGTCGTAGATGAAATTATTGCTGCAGGCGGTGAAGCAATCGCAAATAGTGCCTCAGTCACGAATATTGAACAAGTCCAACAGATGGTTGAGGAAACAATTGCTCGCTGGGGCCGTGTCGATATTTTGGTGAATAATGCTGGAATTCTTCGGGATAAAACGTTTAGCAAAATGTCATTAGAAGATTTTCGTACTGTGATTGATGTACATCTTATGGGCGCCGTAAATTGCACTAAAGCTGTATGGGAGATCATGCGTGAGCAGAAATATGGTCGTATTGTTATGACAACCTCATCTTCTGGTTTATATGGCAATTTTGGACAATCAAACTATAGTGCTGCCAAAATGGCATTGGTGGGCTTGATGCAGACCCTTGCGTTGGAAGGCGAGAAATATAATGTTCGAGTGAACTGCCTAGCACCAACAGCCGCAACACGAATGCTTGAAGGCTTATTACCCGAAGAAGCACTTAAAGCACTGGCACCAAGTGCAGTCAGTCCTGCAATTGCCGCTTTGGTGAGCGAAGACGCACCGACCCGTATGATACTTTGTGCAGGTGCTGGAAGCTTTGAGGCAGCACATATTACGCTTACACAAGGCATTCACTTAGGTACAGATGAGCAGGTTCCTCATGTATTAGCACAACGTTTAGCGGATGTTGCAGACCGTACAGATGAATTTGTTCCTGTGAGAGGCGCTGCTCAAGGTGATCTTGAGTTGAAAAAGGCTTCATTAACAACAGGAGAATAATTTTGACATCATCTGCACAAAATATACTGAGTATTGAACAGCTTTTGGAATTGCAAGGTCAAGCTTTAGGTAACTCGGACTGGATTGCAATAGAGCAATCTATGATCAATACGTTCGCTGATGTAACTCTAGACCGTCAATTTATACATGTTGATGAAGAAGCTGCTCGCCAAACACCGTTTGGTGGCACAATTGCACATGGTTTTTTGACACTCTCTTTACTCTCTGTCATGGCAGCTCAGGTACTACCTACTATCAAAGGGCAGCAGTCTGCCGTGAATTATGGTCTCAATAGTGTTCGATTTATCAGTCCTGTTCATAGTGGTAAACGTGTGCGTGGACATTTCCACTTAAAAAAAGTTTCTGAAAAGAATCAGAGAAGTTACCAATTAACGATGGAAGTTAGTGTTGAAATTGAAAATGAAGCCAAGCCAGCACTTGTTGCCGAATGGCTTACGCTTGTGAACATATAGGGGAACCTCATGAGTAATGAATTTGTTCTCTCTCGTAAAGATGTAGATTTCTTACTGTTCGACTGGCTAAAAATCGAGGAACTTAGTCAACGCGAACCTTTTAATGGTCAAGATCGTTTTGAATATACCTCTGTTTTAAACGTTTACGAGGCCTTGGCAACAGATCTATTTGCTCCTCATAATAAAAAAAATGACAGTCATGAACCTGTTTTTGATGGTGAACGTGTAACAGTTAATCCCGAGGTTGGAATCGCACTCAAAGCCTTTGCAGAAGCAGGTTTGATGAGCGCAGCTTTCCCATCTGAATGGAATGGTATGAATTTACCGAATACTGTTGAGCGCGCAGGAATGGCCTATTTGCTTGGAGCCAACTCAGGTACAGCAGGTTACGCATTTTTGACTATTGGGAATGCCAATTTATTAATGGCACATGGAGATCCAGAAAAAGTTAAACCCTATGTCAGTGCGATGATAGAAGGAAAATGTTTCGGAACCATGTGCCTATCCGAACCACAAGCGGGGTCGAGTCTTGCGGATATTCGTACACGGGCGATCAAAACAAATGATGGGCGATATCGCTTGTTCGGAAACAAAATGTGGATTTCAGGCGGTGAGCATGATATCTCGGACAACATTGTTCATTTAGTTTTAGCCAAAATCCCTGATGAAAATGGTCAATTGCCTCCAGGCGTTCAAGGTATTTCACTGTTTACCGTACCCCGTAAGTTACTCGATGAACAGGGGCAACCAAATGAACGCAATGATATTGCTTTGGCTGGGATTAACCACAAAATGGGCTATCGAGGCACCGTCAACTGTGTGTTAAATTTTGGAGAGGGGCGCTTTACTCCAGAAGGAGAAGCGGGTGCCATTGGTGAGTTGGTGGGCGAAGCTGGTAAAGGACTGGCTTATATGTTCCATATGATGAACGAAGCGCGTATCTCTGTTGGACTTGGTGCAGCAGCATTGGGATACACCGGATATTTGCATGCTTTAGATTATGCAAAGACCCGATTGCAAGGTCGTTCTCGCGGCGAACGTAATCCAAGTTCACCACAAATCCCGATTATTCAACATGCTGATGTTCGCCGTATGTTGTTGGCGCAAAAATCGTATGTCTCAGGTGCATTAGCACTCTGCTTATATGCCGCCAGACTAACAGATGACATCCATTCACTTGAAGATCAAGAACAGCGTGATCAAGCCAATCAACTTCTCGACCTATTAACTCCAGTAGTGAAAAGTTGGTCTTCGGAGTGGGGGCTTGTAGCAAATGATTTAGCCATACAAGTTCATGGCGGTTATGGTTATACCCGTGAATACAATGTTGAACAATTTTATCGTGATAATCGTCTCAACCCGATTCATGAGGGAACATTTGGTATTCAGGCACTAGACTTATTAGGACGTAAAACACGCCTTAATCACGGTAAAGCGATGAAACTGTTAGATGAAAAAATCTTGGAGACAATCGCTCAGGCCAAAGCGGAACCTACTTTAAGAAATCATGCCGATCATTTAACTGAAAAGTGGCAACTCATCCAGAACGTCACAGAAAAGCTACATGCCTTAACTGATGTAGAGCTCCAACTGGCAAATGCAGCGCATTATCTAGAAGCCTTTGGACATCTGATCGTGGGATGGTTGTGGCTTGATCAGGCAGTCGTTATTCATAAGCGCTTACCAGATGCAACAGATCCAGATTTTCTGCACGGAAAACTTGCAGCTTGCGACTATTTCTTTGGTTGGGAAATGCCAAAAATTATCAGTTGGTTATCCGTACTTGATCCTGTCGAGACGACGCCATTTAAAATGCCAATAGAATGGTTCTAGTAAGAACCTTTTTTTGCATTTTCTAATCTGTTAGCTGCTTAGATAAAAAAGCACCTCGATTGAGGTGCTTCGCTGATTTTTATAGTTTAAATTTCGATGGCCACAGCTGTTGCTTCACCACCACCAATACATAATGCAGCGACGCCTTTCTTCTTGCCTAGACGTTTTAATGCATAGATCAATGAAAGAATAATACGTGAACCTGTCGCACCAATCGGATGACCTAAAGCACATGCGCCACCGTGAATATTGACTTTAGCTTCATCAATACCTAACTCATGAATCGGAGCCATAGCCACCATCGCGAAAGCTTCATTGATTTCCCATGCATCGACATCCTCAACTGACCAGCCAGCACGATCAAGTACTTTTTGAATCGCACTAATTGGAGCAATCGTAAACTCACTTGGATGTTGCGAATGACTTGAAGTAGCTACAATCTTAGCCAAGACATTTAAATCATTTGCTTGTGCATAATCTTCTGTAGAAAGTACTAAAGCCGCAGCACCATCCGAAATCGAACTCGAATTGGCTGCCGTAATCGTACCGTCTTTGCTAAAAGCAGGGCGTAGTGTCGGAATTTTATCAAGATTTGCTTTCAGAGGTTGCTCATCTTGGTCAATCACCTCAACACCTTTACGTGTTTTAACTTCTACAGCGACGATTTCATCTTTGAAATATCCTTCTGTAATCGCTGTTTGAGCTTTTTGGAGTGAAGAAATCGCAAAGTTATCCATTTGCTCACGGGTGAAGCCCTTGGTATTTGCCATATCCTGAGCAAATGAACCCATTAAACGACCCGTTTCAGCATCTTCTAAACCATCCAAGAACATATGATCTTTGATTTCACCATGTCCCATACGATAGCCACCACGTGCTTTAGGTAAGATATATGGTGCATTGGTCATTGATTCCATACCGCCCGCAACCACAATATTTGCACTACCAGCTTTCAAAGTATCTGATGCCATCAATACTGCTTTCATCGCAGAACCACATAGTTTATTGATGGTCACTGCGCCAACATGATCTGGAACACCCGCTTTACGCATTGCTTGACGCGCAGGGCCTTGACCAATGCCTGCACTCAATACACAACCAAAAATCACTTCATTGACTTGCTCTGGTGCAATACCAGCACGCTGGATAGACTCACGGATTACAGCAGCACCTAATTCTGGAGCAGTTAAACTAGAAAGGCTACCTTGAAAACCGCCCATCGCGGTACGACTACCTGACACAATAACAATAGAACTCATTTTTATATCTCTTTAAATGTATGTTGTCATATAACTGCTCCAGTTCAACAGACTAGAGCAGAATATCTCATCTCATTTATGCCACTAAAGATTTATCAAAAATTAGTGGCACACCTGTTACTGCTCGAATTTGTTCCAGCGTCACATCTTTTGCGAGTTCAATCAGTTCAACACCTTCAGACGTAATATCCATGACACCTAAATCCGTTATCACACGATGGACAACGGCTTGACCTGTCAGTGGTAAACTACAGTTTTTCACAATCTTCGGTGTACAATCTTTCGCACAGTGTTCCATGAGAACCACAACTTTTTGAACACCTGCAACCAAGTCCATCGCACCGCCCATGCCTTTGACTTTCTTACCTGGAATCATCCAATTGGCTAAGTCACCTTGTTCAGAAACTTCCATAGCGCCTAAAATCGCAATATTGACATGACCGCCACGGATCATTGCGAAAGATTCTGAACTTGAGAAAAATGCCGCACCTGCACGTGCAGTAATCGTTTGCTTACCAGCATTGATCAAATCTGCATCTAAGGTTTCTTCAGTAGGAAATGCGCCGATACCAAGCAGCCCATTTTCAGACTGCAACCATACATTCATGTTTTTTGGAATATAGTTAGCAACAAGTGTAGGTAGACCAATACCCAAGTTCACATAGAAGCCATCTTCGAGTTCTTGTGCAGCACGCTGTGCCATTTCATTACGTGACCAAGCCATTTTAAACTGCCTCCATGCTTAAAGTTTTTTGTTCGATACGTTTTTCGGGTGATGCATTTAAAATAATGCGATTCACATAAATCCCTGGTAAATGGATTTCATCTGGATCTAATTCACCAATCTCAACGATTTGTTCCACTTCAGCAATGGTGATTTTCCCAGCCATTGCACATTCAGGATTAAAGTTCTGAGCCGTCTTACGGAATATTAAATTTCCAGCTTTATCTGCCTTGTAAGCTTTAATAAGAGAAACATCAGCAGTAAGCGATTCTTCTAAAATGTATTTTTTACCATGAAAATTACGTTCTTCTTTGCCTTCAGCAATCAGAGTTCCTACACCAGTTTTCGTATAAAAAGCTGGAATACCAGCACCACCAGCGCGTAATTTTTCAGCTAATGTTCCTTGTGGAGTTAATTCAACTTCAAGCTCGCCATTTAGATATTGACGTTCAAATTCTTTATTTTCACCCACATAAGATGAGATCATTTTTTTGATCTGTTTGGTATGCAATAAAATACCTAGGCCAAAATCATCAACACCTGCATTATTTGAAATACAAGTCAGACCTGTTACACCACTTTCTTTAACCGCCACAATGAGCTGCTCAGGAATTCCACATAACCCAAAACCGCCCACGGCAAGGGTTTGGTTATTAGCAACCACATCTTTGATTGCTGCCTCAGCACTGGCATATACCTTATTCATTCTATTATTGTCCTATCGTCCCTTAGTGATTTAGTTTTAGCATTAGGACTAGGTAGATAGAAGTTGATTTTTCTCAAGGATTAATGAGTTTAATTAATAAATTGATTTATTTGGACAGATTTTAATCTAAAAAAACAATAGACTTAAGATTATAAATTATTGAAATTATTAATAATAAATATATTAATTTACAAATGAAAAATATAAGACCAATTGCAATAATGAGTTATTTAAAATTTATACCTTATCAACGACTCAATAAATTGTGCCGAAATATGTGATATTTCAAAATTCTTTTTATAGATGATACCAACCGTTTTGTGGATGGTTCCATCTTCCAGTTCGAGTAATACATTCTCTGTTAAGTCTATATGCTTGGCAAAATGACGAGGAATCGCGCTCACCCCAATACCATGTGCAACAAAACTTGATAATGAAGAAATCTGATGACACTCTATTTTCAAATCCAAAGTCATATTGTTGCGTAAACAATTTTGCTCAACTAGGTGACGAACAATTGATGGCTTTTGTAGGGTAATAAAAGGATTAGCAAACAATTGTTGCCATGTAATACGTGCTTTATCTGCTAAGGGATGATTTTTAGGAAGCAAGGCGAGAAAGTCTTCATCAAACAAAGGCACAAACTCTAAGCCTTCGGTCAGTTCTGGTTCAAAACAAATGCCTAACTCAAAGATACCATCTTGAACTTTTTCAATAATGGTTTCATTTGGAATATCATGGATCGAAAAATTAAGGTTTGGATGCTCAGATAAAAAAGAATGAATCACATCAGGCAAGATCGCATGGGTAAAAAAGGGCATCGAGGCGATACTAAGTGTGCCGCGATTTAATTTAAAGCGTTGTTTAACGTCATTTTCCATTTCATCCCAATTTGCCAATAGTTTTTTTGCGTAGGGAATGAGAGATTTACCTTCTTGAGTCAGTTCAACACGACGTGTATTTCGATTAAACAACTTACCGCCGAGTTCATCTTCTAAACTTTTTATACTTAGACTTAAAGCAGACTGACTTAAGTGCAGTTCCAGCGAAGCATTGGCATAATTTAAAGTACGCGCAAGTGCTAAAAATGCCTTTAGCTGCTTAAGAGTCATCGCTTTTCCTAAGTAAATTATTGAATAGATCTAATTTATCTTAAAAATGAACTGAATGTTATTTTAGAAATTAATTTTCAAAGAAAAGTTGATCTATACAGTAAATAAAAACTCCCACAATCATAGATTATGGGAGTTAAGATTCAAATTAGAGAATACGAAATTTCTCTAAAACTTATACTTTTAGTTTTTTAAGTCCACGGCTCACACCATTTTGTAATGCCAATTTGATAATTGGTCCAATAAAAGGCACACGCCCCTTAAAGCTAATCGTATAGTCCAAACGACTACGATTATTTCCCAAATCAGTAAACTTCATTACGCCGCGATGCGCTTTAATTGGTGCAATACCACTGGTAATCGCGTATTCAATCAATTCATTTTCTCTATAGACTAAATTTGTTTCAACAAATGAAGGTGTGAGTGGTATAGATAACTTACGCGCTGAACCAACCCCATTACGTGCATCTTGACCATCACTCAAACGAGTCACTTTTGCTGGAGCGAAGAGCTTATTCAAATTTTCATGTTCGCTGAGGATCGCAAATACCTTTTCGACAGGGGCATTGAATTCTTGAGTGATGTTGATTTGTTGCATTTTTAGCATAGCAATTCCTTTCTTTTTTAATTTGACATGATGAATTGTCATTTTCAAATACTAACACGGTTTGGCTGAACTGGTCATTTTGTTTGTCGGATTATCGGAGTAGCTAAAAATTCAGATATATGTAAGCAAAGGCGCTTGTTCAAGCATCAAAAATTGTGAATACTCAGCCTCGAAAATTCAGGTTATACCATTATCTTTTTTGGGGTTAGGCAACTACTGTGAAAACTTATCCATTTTCATTTTCTCGTTTACAAAAAGCGCTTCTAACCGTTGGTTCATTTTCGTGTATGGGACTAAGTTCAGTCGTCGCAAATGCAGAAGATGAAAACACTGTTTCGCAACTTCCAACAATCACTTTAGCCGCACAATCCATTCAAAGTGCGTACTACCAACCTCAAATCAATTTATCGGGTTTTAATCAACAAACCGTTGCTAAAATTCCTGCTTCAGTGAGCACGATTACTGCCGAACGCATTGCTGATCAGCATGCAAAAACACTGGCTGACGTTGTGAAAAATGATGCTTCTGTAGGGGATGGTTATGCGCCTATTGGCTATTACTCAAACTTTATTATGCGTGGTTTCGCGCTCAATCTAGGTTCAAGTTATCTACTCAATGGCAACTTACTTAGAGGCGAACAAAATGTTGCGTTAGAAAATAAAGAGCAAGTCGAGATCTTAAAGGGTATCAGCGCAATCCAAAGTGGTATGTCTACGCCAGGTGGAATAGTTAACTACGTGGCTAAACGTCCAAAGGATATTCGTTCAGTTACATTAGAAACAGATAGTCAGGGTGGTTATCGTATCGCAACAGATATTGGCGATATCGTGGGTGAAAATCAACAATTTGGCTATCGAATCAATTTAGCTCACGAAGAGATTCATCCATATGTAGAGCATACCAATGGGAAGCGACTTTTTGGTTCAGTTGCTTTGGACTGGAAGATTTCTGATGATTCAAAACTTGAGTTTGATATTGAATCACAACGCCAACGTCAGCGCTCGGTACCAGGCTATCAATTATTAGATGGAAAAATTGTACCGACTAATGTGGAATGGGATCGTTTACTGGGTTATCAAAGTTGGAGTAAACCCGTTACTAATGAAAGTCTGAATACGAGTTTAAAATATACGCATCGTCTCAATGATGATTGGACAGCAAACTTATCCGCTTCGCAAAGCCGTGTAGTCGTTGATGACTATTCAGCATTCCCGTGGGGTTGTTATAGTGAGATTTGTGAATTTACAGGTTTAGGCAATACCTTTGATCAAAAAGGTAACTACGATATTTATGATTTCCGTAGTCCAGATGATAGTTATTTAACAAATCAATTTAAAACAGGATTAAACGGCAAGTTCGCAACAGGGACATGGCAGCATAGCTTAAATGTCGAGTTATCTCATACCTATAAACGACGTGCTCAATATGATGCAATCAATCAACTCGTTGGTACGGGCAACATCTATAACAATACTGTGGACTATAAGCCTACAGATGTAGCTCTAGGCAATCGCTATAAGTCCCTTGATAGTCAGCAAACCGCATTAAATCTACTAGACCAAATCCGTTTCAATGACGCATGGTCAGTTCATATGGGTGGAAAAATCCTTTCTTTAGATGAGAAAGCTTATGATGCGGCAGCGAATAAGATTCGTGATACAGATTTAAACCGATTCTTGCCACAATTTGCAGTGATGTACCAACCTTGGGAAAATACGCAAGTTTACACATCATTTAGCAAAGGTCTAAGTGATGGCGGACAAGCGCCGTGGTATGCCTTCGGTAATGAAGAAAAAGGGATTGTCGGTAATGCATTTGAAACACTTGCTCCAATCAAATCCACCCAATATGAACTGGGATTGAAGCATCAATTACAATCTATGTTGTTTACAGCAGCAATATTTGATCTAGAACAAGATCATCAATATACGAATGCTGACAACTATTACTTAACTGATGGTAAACAACATAACTTAGGTTTAGAACTTGGTTTGCAAGGACGTTTGACACAGAATTTAGATATGGTCTCGACTTTGGCGCTGACTCGTTCACGCTTAAAAAAGATCGATGTCGCTGAATATCAAGGCCATCAAACTCAGAATGTTCCTAAAGTACGCTTTGCAACTTACTTATCGTATCAATTGCCACAAGTAGAAGGCTTAAGATTACTGGCTGGTACACAATACAGTTCAAGTAAATATGCCAATAAAATAGGCAGCGTGAAAGTTCCAAGCTACACAGTTTTTAATGCTGGTGCAGCTTATAACTTTAAAGCTAATGGCTATGAAAACACGTTAAGATTCAATGTTGATAATTTATTTAATAAAAAAAATTGGAGAGATGCGGGAAGCTTCTTTGGGGATGATTATTTGTTCCTAGGCGCTCCACGCACTGCACAATTCTCTTGGTCGGTGAATTTCTAAATCCAATTCACTGATATGAATAAAGACGATCTGACTTAAAAATTGGATCGTCTTTTTTACGGGATTCTGTTATTCGATTAATAAAATTCAAGTTTTTATATCGTTGTAAACAAAAAATAGAAACGAAACATTGTATGTCATCATCTAAAGAATAATTCCAAATTACAAACACGCCCTTATAGCAATAATTCAATCAAAATCCTGATAGTTTTTCAGCTCATGGTGAAGTTCATTCAGGTTAGAGCACTGAAACCCATAAAAACAATAAATAATGAATTTTATTCATCTTTTGGTTAGATTAAATCATTTTTACTCATGTGAACATTCATGTATAAATTATTTCATACAGAAATTCAGGTTTTATCTTAGAGATTAGGGTAGTAGTACAATGAGTAAAAAATTTACATGTTCTATTAAAAGTATTCGTTTTGATGAAAACTATCATCCTTCAGAAAGCACACGTCTTACAACTAACTTTGCAAATTTAGCAAGAGGTGAGAGCCGTCAAGAAAATCTACGTAAAACCTTACAAATGATCAATAATCGTTTCAATGACTTAGCACATTGGGATAATCCAAAAGCGGATCGTTATTCAGTTGAAATCGATATTATTTCAGCAAATATGGATATCGAAGGTAATGGTCATGCATTTCCAGTTATTGAAATGTTAAAAACAACAATTGTTGATCATCAGACAAATAAGCGTATTGATGGCATGGTAGGTAATAGTTTTTCATCTTATGTGCGTGATTATGATTTTAGTGTCTTATTATTAGAACACAGTAAAAATCAAGCAAAATTTAGTGCGCCAGATAACTTTGGTGTATTACACGGCAAGCTTTTTAAACACCTAATCAACTCAGCTGCATACAAAGCGAATTTTGATAAAGCACCTGTGATATGCCTAAGTGTGTCGAGCTCAAAAACATATTATCAAACTGCAAATGTACATCCTGTATTGGGCGTCGAATATCAACAAGATGAATATTCTCTAACTGATGAATACTTCAAGAAAATGGGGTTAAAAGTACGTTATTTCATGCCTGCTAACAGTGTAGCGCCATTAGCTTTTTATTTTTCAGGTGATTTGCTAAGTGATTACAGCAACCTAGAACTCATTAGTGCAATCAGCACAATGGAAACATTCCAAAAGATTTACCGACCTGAAATTTATAATGCTAACTCTGTAGCGGGCAAATACTATCAACCAAGTTTGAAATACCAAGATTACTCTTTAACGCAAATCGTATACGACCGTGAAGAGCGTAGTCAGTTAGCTGTAAAACAAGGCAAATTCACTGAAGAGCAATTTATCAAACCATATCGAGAGATTCTCGAACAGTGGGCTGAGAACTACACCGAACAAAATTATGCTGCTGTGTAAACCGATATAGAAGATTACTGATTATGAAAAGATTATTACCGACATCAACAGCTGGCAGCTTACCAAAACCTTCTTGGTTAGCTGAACCTGAAAAGCTTTGGTCGCCATGGAAACTCCAAGATGAACAACTTTATGAGGCTAAGCAAGATGCTTTAAGACTGTCACTGCACGAGCAATTACACTCGGGCATTGATATCGTAAGTGATGGTGAACAAACTCGCCAACATTTCGTCACAACATTTATTGAACATTTAGATGGTGTTGATTTCCAGAAGCGTGAAACGGTTCGAATTCGAAATCGTTACGATGCAAGTGTTCCATCCGTTGTGGGTGCTGTCAGTCGTCAAAAACCCGTATTCGTTGAAGATGCTAAATTTTTACGTCAACAAACCAATCAACCGATCAAATGGGCATTGCCAGGTCCTATGACCATGATTGATACATTATATGACGGACATTATAAAAGCCGTGAAAAACTAGCATGGGAATTCGCAAAAATTTTAAATCAGGAAGCGAGAGAACTCGAAGCAGCTGGTGTTGATATTATCCAGTTTGATGAACCTGCATTTAATGTATTTTTTGATGAGGTCAATGATTGGGGTGTGGCAACTTTAGAAAGAGCGCTAGAAGGTCTGAAATGTGAAACAGCCGTACATATTTGCTATGGCTACGGTATTAAAGCCAATACAGATTGGAAAAAGACATTAGGTTCAGAATGGCGTCAATATGAAGAAGCCTTTCCTAAGCTTCAACAATCTAAAATTGATATCGTTTCGCTAGAATGCCAAAACTCTCGTGTACCAATGGATCTAATTGAACTAATTCGCGGTAAAAAAGTGATGGTAGGCGCGATCGATGTTGCTACTAATAATATCGAAACACCTGAAGAAGTTGCCGATACCTTAAGAAAAGCTTTGCAATTTGTTGATGCTGACAAACTTTATCCATCAACCAATTGTGGTATGGCGCCTTTATCTCGTGAAGTAGCACGCGGCAAGCTGAATGCCTTAAGTGCAGGTGCAGAAATTATCCGAAAAGAGCTCGCCGTTTAGTATTTAGCAATTAGGAAATATCGAATGGGCTACTTATTAATCTAGTTAGCAGCCCATTCGGTTTGAAATGATTTAGATGTGCAAATGTGACGCAAGTGTGTGTTAGGTCTTAATCTAAAGAAAAGCTACAGTTCAATTTAGGAATCAGATGATGATTGAAGCAAATGACTTTAGAAATGCGATGTCTTTACTGACAAGTGCAGTGAATGTGGTGACTACAGCGGGAGCATCTGGTCGTCATGGATTTACCGCATCTGCTGTATGTAGCGTTACGGATACACCTCCGACATTATTGGTGTGTATGAATACAGCATCTAGGTCACATGCACATTTTATTGAAAATGAAACTTTAACTGTGAATGTTCTAGGCGCGCAACATCAGCATATTTCTAATGTGTTTTCTTCTAAGTTGACGTCTGAAGAGCGGTTTAAACATGGAACTTGGACTAAATTAAAAACAGGTGCACCTGTTCTAGAGGATGCTCTTGTCAGTTTTGATTGTCAGATTGAACAAATTCAGGAAGTTGGAACACATACCATTTTTATTTGTCGTATCGTTGCTATCCAACAAAGTCAGCATGATCAGGGGTTAGTCTACTTTAACCGTGCTTATCATCAAGTTGGGCAGATTGCAGAAATTGCCTGAGCCAACTGTCTATTCATCCCTTTATTTTAAGAAAATATCTCGTGGAATTAATCATTTTTTTAGCCATCGGGGCTTTAGCTGGTTTCGCTGCTGGACTCTTTGGTGTCGGTGGTGGGCTCATTATCGTTCCACTTTTATACATCGTATTCACTCAAATGGGATACCAACCAGATGTCATCATGCATATGGCTTTGGGAACCTCATTGGCAACAATCATTGTGACTTCTATTAGTTCATTGATCGCCCACAATAAAAACAGCGCCGTGATTTGGCCTGTATTTAAAAATCTAACACCAGGACTAATCCTTGGTTCATTTTTAGGAGCTGGTGTTGCGGGATTACTTTCTGGTGCAAATTTACAATTGATCATCGGGATATTTGTGATCTGGGTTGCTTACAAAATGTTCTTTGGGGCGAAAAATGTAATCGATCAGGGTAAGGTATTACCATCAAAAACTCGACAAATATTTGCAGGTACAGGCATCGGAGTTGCTTCAGCAATTTTTGGTATTGGGGGAGGGAGTTTAACCGTTCCTTATCTAAATCATTATGGTGTAGTCATGCAAAAAGCCGTCGGAACCTCGGCAGCATGTGGCTTACCAATTGCCATCGCAGGTGCTTTAGGATTTATATTTTTTGGTATGAAACAGCATATAAATGTGCCTAACACTATTGGTTTTGTACATATCTATGCATTTTTAGGTATTAGCATTATGAGTTTTATGACGGCTAAGCTTGGAGCTAAAACAGCACATATTTTATCGCCAATCGTACTTAAAAAATGCTTTGCTTTAATGTTATTGATCGTTGGATGCTTCTTTCTTTACAAAGGCATGTGATAAAAATCTTCTCCGTATAGCTCACTTTTCTGTGAGCTTTTAAAATCTTTTTCTAGTCTTTAACAAATCAACAGCAATCTATATTCTCCATCTATCTCTATCGGTGCTCTATGCACACAGGGTAAAACTTGTTGTGTTGGATGGTCGACTGCCAAACGCCATAGATGACCTAAACCTAAATTAACAGGTTTACTCTCAGGTTTTGCTCGGTAGTGCAAATCAAAGAAATATTCTTCTAAAAAATTCTCAAATTCAGCTTCTGGTCCATCATGTAGATTTTTTAGTTTTTCTCTAATTTCAGGAATTAAAATCTTTTGCTCAACTTGATCGTTTGGCAGAATCTCACTTGCCGCACCGTGATAGGTACATAAAAAAGTATCTGTTGGAATAGGCGAGCGATCAACATGAAATGAATAAACATCTGTCGAAATAAAATCTAACTCATCATCACGTTCGTAATTTTGAATTAAGTTAAGCGTAGGTGATGCGCCAAGCTCTGTTAATTGCTGAATATCCGCAATTATGATTTCTCTTGCTAAACGACCATATTCAGAAAGTTGTAAAGCCAATAAATCATCAACTGAAATCTCAGTGATATTTTCCTTTAGCTGAAGTTTTTTGACGATTTCTTGAAAATCCCCATTAAGATTTCTATACCAACAAATCGCATTTCTATCTCCTTGAAAATTAGAACTGATAAGTTCGGAGAAACTAGAAACCACGCTAATTTGCTTGTGATTAGAAAATGCATTCTTCATAAAAAGAAGTTTATCAAAAAGAAAATATGTTTAATGATACACAGTTCGATCACGTTAACAACGATAGATGGAATAGTATTTTTCAAACATTTATCTTTTCATACCTTATAACAATGAAATAAAGGGTTTTAAATAGACACTGAGAAAGTTATTTTCCACAGATCGTTATGAGCAAATTTATGCTCAAAAACTTACATAAAAATAATTATGCGCAAATATATTCACAAAAATAAAAAAATAGAGTATTTTTGAGAAAATAATTGCTCATTTACATCAATGAAAAAATTAACAATACAGGCGTTACTTGATCAAAGTTGGTTTGATATTGCTGAACTAACATTATTAGAACCTAAACTAGGCTCAGCAAGTGCCAGTGAATTAGCTTACGATTTAGAATACGCAATCCACAATTTGGACAAGCGAGATGAGCATGCCTGTAGTTTGTCGCTACCTATACAAATACTAATAAAACATGAATCTAGTTCATGGTTTGGTTTTTTAGATGATATTGTTCCATCAGGTGCTGCACGCCGTTATTGGGTGAATTTTCTAGGTCTACAAAGACTAACGCATGCTGAGCAAGATAGTATTTTATTAGAAAAAGGTGGCATCGCACCCGTAGGCAATTTGAGAATAAAAGAAGCTCTTCCACCAATCAATCCTGAATCAACTCTGCATTTACGTTATTTTAGTCAAAGTGATGTTGCTGACCGAAATGTAGATTTTCTTGAATATGCACAGCAAATGGGTGCAATTAGTGGTGGTGCAACAGGAGCGGGTGGTGAAGCTCCTAAATTATTGATTCGTGCTACAAAAGATCAAAATATTTGGATTGATACTTATCAACAAAACTTTGATCAACCTGATCAACACTATCTAGTTAAATTCCCTAGAAATAATCGTAGTGAGATCGACTGTAATATTCTCAGAGCAGAATACTATTACTATCAAGAGCTAAAAGAGTTGGGTTTCAACACCATTGAAACTACAGAAATGAAGCTGATCGAAGGTGAAAAATATCCATCATTATGGCTACCAAGATTTGATGTTGAATGGCACAACCAAAAATGGCATCGTCATGGGCTTGAATCTGTCTATTCCGTATTAAATAAAGCTTCGGGTAGCCATCTCAATCACTTTGAAGTGATTGAAAATCTATGCAATTTACTGATATCTATTGATTCAGAGTTTGATTCAGAACAATTCGTTTGTGAGTGGTTACAGCGAGATTTACTCAATATTATTTTTGGTAATTCTGATAATCATGGGCGAAATACTTCATTTCTAAAACAATCTGGAAAAATTTCGCTTGCTCCAATTTATGATTTTGCTCCAATGAAAGCTGATCCAGAAGTTGTCACAAGATCAACAACTTGGGGAAGTCCTTATGAGGAAGGAGGAGAATATCAATGGGAGCAAATTACACAAAAGCTTGCACATTTATGCGATCCGAATTTGTCTCTAACTACATTGAAATCTTTAGCAAGTCATCTTGTTGGGCTAAAACAAAGATTAATAGATAAAGGTGTACCAAAACAAATTATGGAGATGGCAGCGCTTTCATTTGACTATGTTGAAGCTAAATTAGAAAGATGGGAACTATTATGAATACAAAAAATCAGACTCAAGATCGTCAACAAGTTCTTATTGATCTATATATGCAGTACTTATTGAATGAAATTACATTGGGGCAATTATTGGCGTATTTGCGAAAAAATATTCTTGGTATGTCTCAGGAACAATATGCAAATTTAGTCGGTGTAAGTCGTAGGACGTTAACTGATATTGAACAAGATAAAGGAAAACTTACTCAATCTGTTTTAGACAAGGTATTTAAACCACTTGGATTGAAAGCAGGGCTTGTACCGACTCATGAGCACATTGTGAGAAAGATCATTAAACCATCAGAATGAGATCAATGGCTATGAACATATAGCTTCCTGATAAAAGATATTAAGAATCGGCTAATTAAAATGCTGAGGCTAGGGTTTTCATAGCTGAGATTTTTGTTTGGCTTTTTGGCGTAAGACATACAAATATAAGCTTTCTACTTTTTCACGTGCCCATGGTGTGGTACGCAAGAATCGTAATGATGATTTAACACTTGGATCTATGCAAAAACATCTAATTTCAATTTTACGACTTAAGCCTTCAAAGCCACCGTAGTAATCCAATAATTCATCCAAAATGTCAGCAAGTTTTTTGCCGTGTAGAGGGTCATTGGAGGCGTTCATAATAGAGCAACAATATTTTGGAAGACCATCATTATAACCTAGGCTAGTTAAAAATGAGAGGGTTGGAATTTGAACGTAATTAAAACAGAAATCACTTAAGTTATTGAATAGTGGTGAAGGAATGTACGTCACGCGACATATAAGTTGTCATTTCTGCAATCTAAAAATCAATAGCTTAAAGCTTTTAATGACAAAGAATGTCAGTAGTCAACGACACATAAGTTGTCATTTTTATACTCAATGTATTCATTCACTTGAAGCAAATGTTTCAAAAATAAATTAAGCCCTTATTTATTTTTCAAAACTATTTTTATCAATAAAGATTTCTTATTTAATTCACTATTTTTATAGGACATTCGGCTATATTAGTTATTATGTTATTCGTCAGCCTAACCAAATTTAATCAAAATAAGGTTTTAGATATGAAAATTAACAGCTTAGAGGATGAAAGTGATATAGCTACTGCAGCAGCTAAGGTACTTTGTGAAAGTTTTATTGAGAATGCACGTACCAATACAGTACTTTATGTGGAGAATGATGCTATATGGAGCAAAGCTCCTAATAGCACTCCCGTCTTAATTAAAAAATTGTCTGGACGCAACCCTGATTTGGCCCAAAAAATTGCTATACGAGGAACTTATAAAATTAAAAAACGGAACATTAGCACTTCGAATAAATAGTTGGTACTAAGTAGAGCTCTGCAAGTCTAGTTTATTTTATAATCATATGAATTTAGAAAATGGTGAGATTATATGCTCTATGAAGAACTAGCAAAAATACAATTTTCAAAGCAACTATACATCAGTGGTATGAGAGCCTTAAATATCAATGACTATGAATTTTTAACAGGTGATTGGCATGTAAAAGAGACATGGCATCCCGACTCCGAATTAAATTCCTTTCATATCATGGGAAAAGGTAAAATTGCTTTATTCGATACAAATATATACTTAGGTGAAGAGGGAGTCTTTGAAGCTAGTGAAATCTTACAGACAATGGGAGTTCCAATTTTTTCACCGAAAGTCTATGCTGCCACACATGCTAGAGCAATTGCTGATAAAATTATTGCAGAAGCATTTTTGGCTATAGAACTAAATGGCAGTAAACTATTTAGATATATTTCATTACATGATTTTGATGACTATATGCCAGAAGATACCGATAAACTACGTGTCTATGAACTACTTGAGAAAGCCATAAAGCTTTTACCACAAGAAGAATCCAATCATGTAAAAGAATGGTTATATCAAGCAAAATGTAAATTTGAAAACTTAACTCTTGAACAAAAGAAAATTAGAAATGCATGGTTAATTGCGCAATCGAATGCTCGACAAGCATTTCCAGAAGAAGTAGTCAATGCTTGTAGAAAAAATTCTAATTCAAGATTAAGAAGAATACTAAATGGTGAAACAACTATTGAAGAAGAAGAGATAGATCTCTTAAATAAATGGCAGGAATTAAATAGTACTAAAGAATAAATCTTAATCTTATATGATTTTAAAAAATTCTAATTTGGTGTGATCCACTATTGTATGAATTTTTCTTAAATTTTTATAAAATAAGTTATGGTAGAT